>JBAZQB010000001.1:0-300000 GCA_041645435.1 Methanoregula sp. | reverse complement strand
AGGCACTTCATCGCCACAGCACCGGCTGCTACGCGGGAGAGTGTTTCCCTGCCGGAACTCCTGCCGCCGCCCCGGTGATCCCGGATGCCATATTTTTCCCGGTAGGTGAAGTCGGCGTGACCCGGACGGAATTTCTCCCGGAGTTCCTCATAGTCCTTTGACTGCTGGTTCTCGTTTCGCACCATAAGGGCAACCGGCATACCGGTTGTCTTTCCTTCAAAGATACCGGAAAGCATCTCCACCCGGTCGGACTCCTTTCGCGGTGAGCTGAGGGGAGATGTGCCCGGCCGTCGCCGGTCAAGAAGGGGCTGGATATCGTTCTCCGTTAGTTCGATCCCTGCCGGACACCCATCGATAACAACGCCCAGTGCCGGACCATGGCTTTCCCCGAATGTCGTAATCCTGAAATTTTTCCCAAATGTGTTCATGCAACCAACTCCCGGATTATCGTGTCCGGTACATCGATACCGAAGTAGAGATAAAACTGCTCACGCGCCTGGTGGATGAACATCTCGGTGCCAAGGATGGTATGACATCCTTTATTCTGGGCAGACTGGATGAGCGGGGTCACCGGCGGTGTGTAGACCAGGTCGTACACGGTCATGCCCGGCAGGATCTGATCTTCGTTAAGCGGGCTCCGGGTGTCCGGCTCCATACCGAGGGGGGTGGCATTCACCACCAGATCGGGTTTTATCCCGTCAAAAGCATCCCATTCGGCCGACTTGCAGCCAAACCGATCTGCAAGGGTTTTTGCATTTGCCGGGGTCCGGTTCAGGATTGTCACATCCATATCAAGGTCAACAAGGGCAAAAGCCGCAGCTGCTGCCACGCCGCCGGCCCCGAGCAGTACCGCTTTTGCCCCTTTTAAGTGAACCAGCGGCTTTCTGACGCCAAGCCAGTCAGTGTTATACCCGATCGCCGTCCCGCAGGCAAAGACCACCGTGTTCACGGCACCAATCGGCTGGGCTGCATGCTCATCCACTTCATCGACGTACTCCATCACGTCCTGTTTGAACGGAATTGTCACCGAGAGCCCTTTTGCATCGATGCAATGTGCAACCCGCATGATCTCATCGAGTTCCGGGTCTTCAAACCACGTGTAATGGTAATTGAGACCATACCGTTCAAACAGCCCGTTGAAAAGGGCCGGGCCCTTGCTGTGAGCACACGGGTAACCGGCGACTCCCAGGATCCGTGCCTGAGGATCCCGGTTATTTCCGGTCAGCACATCCTCCAGTTTCCGGAATGCACGGGGAGGAATCCGCCCCGTTTTAAAGAACTGCAGCGCGGTGGTGCGCTGTTTTAGTGATGAGTTGCCTTCGGAGAGAAAATGCAGCACCTTCTCGCCGGCTGCCTGGGGGGTGGTCTCGCTGGTGTCAACGCAGAAATCGGCAGAAGCGTAATAGTGCTGGCGCCGGCGATCGAGGAGCTCAGAAATCTCTTCCCTGAGCGGAAGACTGGTCAGGGCAGGCCGGGGGGCACGGGCCAGCCGCGATTCGATCGAGTCAATATCTGCGGTGAGCAGGACGACAACGCTCTGCCTGCGGAGGTGCTCCATGTTTTTTGGATCGATCACCGCTCCCCCGCCGGTGCTGATGACGACGTTGTCGGGCGGGAGGGAAGCGATCACTTCGCGCTCTTCGATGCGGAACCGCTCCTCTCCCTCCTCGTGAAAGATGGAGGGAATGGACCTGCCGGTCTTCAACTCGACCTGTGCATCCGTATCGAGGAGCGGCAGGTTCAGCCGGCTGGCAAGGACCTTGCCGATCTCGGTTTTTCCGGTGCCGCGAAAGCCGGTCAGCACAATCCGTTTCATCCGGTAATCCCCGCGAGCTGGTCCCAGAACCCCGGGAACGATTTATTGACACACTCTGCGTTAAGTATGGTTACTCCCCCGATGCCACAGCCCAGCACGGCAAAACTCATGGCCGTACGGTGATCGTTTGCCGGGTCGATAGAGCCGCCATGCAGACGAGCAGGCCGGATCGTGATCCGATCCTCATAAACCTGCACATCGCCGCCCAGCAACCGCAACCGCTCTGCTGTACTACTGATACGGTCGCTTTCCTTGAACTTTAAATGACTGATGCCCGTGAGGGTGGTCGGGGTTGAGGCCACGGCTGCCACCATGCAGAGGGTCTGGACCGTATCGGGCGAGGTGGCCATATCGAATGTTATCCCGTTCAGTTCACCGGATTTCTCCACTGTAACGGACTTTGCCCCATAGGTTACCTTGCAGCCCATCAGCTCTAACGCGTCGAGGAACCTTCGGTCTCCCTGAACGGATGCGGGAGCCAGGTTCTTCACGGTCACTTTTCCGCAGCAGATGGCTGCAAGCGCAAAGAAGTACGACGCGGAGGAGTAATCTCCCTCAACGGTGTACCGCTTTCCTTTGTAGCGGTCTGCGGTGCTGACAATGAAGCGCTCGTAGCCGGTCTGCTCAACCTTTGCCCCGAACGCTTCCATCACGCTGAGGGTGATGTCGAGGTACGAAGCCGATGCCGGGGGTGCCGGTATGATAACCTCGACTTCCTTGTGTGCGTACGGCGCCGCCATCAGGATCGAGGAGATGAACTGGCTGCTCATGGAGCCGTCGATGACCACGGGCCCGCCGAGCAGTTTCCCGCTCACGCGAAGCGGCGGGTAACCGTCCTTTGACAGGAACTCCACGGTTCCGCCAATGGCGGGTAGTGCCCCGGCCAGGGGTCCGATGGGGCGCTCCTGCATCCGGGCGCTGCCGGTCAATACCACGGGGTACTGGCAGAGCAGGGCAAGGGTAGTGAGAAGGCGGAGACTTGTGCCGGAGTTATCGAGATCAAGGGTTGTCGGCCGACGATTCGGCAGAGAACCGTTGCAGCCAGTGACAAGGATCCGACCCGGCTGGTCCTCCACGACAACACCGAGAGACCGGAGGGCGCCGGCGGTCAGCCGGGTATCTTCAGCGTCGAGAGGGCGGAAGATGGTGGTTTTGCCCTCGGCCAGCGCTCCCGCGATGAGTGCACGGTGCGTGTAGCTCTTGGACGGGGGAGCTGCAACCGTGATATCAACATCCTGAAGACGGGGAATCGCCTGGATCATACGGGAACCTCCCTCTTCGCATAGCACCCGAGTTCCTTGACCGTAGCAATTGTCCTCAGCTCGGCCAGTGCATCGGGAATCGCCGGGGTTGCTGCGGTGTCAAGGAAAAAGACATAGCTGCCAATCCCGCGTTTTGAGGGGCGCGATTCGATCCGGGAGAGGTTGATCTTCCGCTTGGCAAACACTTCGAGCAGATCATGTAAGAGACCCGCGCGATCCGTGCTGGGATCGATGACAATACTGCATTTCCGGGCATTGTCCGGGGGAGCAGGGGTCTGAGAAATGCGTACAAACCGGGTCGTGTTGAACGAATTATTCTGCACGTTTGAAACGACGATGGGCATTTTGTACAGCGATGCTGCGGATACCGAGATGATGGCACCGGCATTGGGGGTTTTTCTCGCTTCCAGTGCACTGGATGCATTACTGCTGGTATGGATTACCGGAATCTTCCATTCCTCGATGCGTTCACTGCACTGCTCGTGCGTCTGGGGATGGGCGTATATGATCCTCATCTGTGCGAGAGGTACCGTTGATGCGAGGTGATGATGGATGGGCATATACATCTCCGCCGTGATGAAGAGCGGGTACTGCATCAGCCCGTCGAGAGTTTCCCCTACACCCCCGGCTTCGGAGTTCTCAATCGGCGCGAGCCCGTCACCCTCGCCCTGTGCAACAGCGGCGAGGATACTGTGGATGGTGGGAACGAGGCGTACGGATTTGCACCCCATCTTCAGGGCAAGTTCGTGGGAAAAGGTGCCTTCCGGCCCCAGGGTTATGATCGTCATCGTTCCACCATGCATTCGATCAGTGCGTCGGTCATATCCTGCCCTTTTTTACCGTAATCGCCGAGGTGGCGGCTGTTCTGTTCAAAAAAAACCCGGAATAATTCGGGGTCCTTTGATTCGACAATCGCACAGAGATCGCCCGCCGAGGACCTGCATGCCGAGAGCACTTCCGGCACGAACGGGTTCTGCTGGAGGATGTCTGCATAGAGCGCGGGGTCCTGCGAGAGCAGCCTGCCCATTAACGAGAGTTCGATCTGGTACACCGGGCTCGTGAACGCGTCGGTTTTTTCTATTTCTATCCCCAGTCTCCTGACGGTGTCGGCCATGCAGAGCGTGACAAAATGGGTAAGACCCTGCACCACTGCCATCATCCGGTCATGCGCTTCGGGCGTCGTGATGGTACATTCTGCTTCCTGCCGGCGGAACAGGGCGAGGAGATCGTGAAGTTTCGCATCGCTGGTACGTGCCGGGCAGGCGATGATGGTCTGGTGGCGTAAGGAGTGAACGGTTGGCCCGAACATCGGGTGCAGCCCGATCACCTCCGCCTTTGACCGGAGCATTGCCTCAACCGGCCTCACCTTGATTGACGTAAAATCGCAGAGCAGCTGGTCTTTACCCAGGAGCGGGGCGATCTCATCGATGACCCGGACCGTATCATGGATAGGTACCGATACGATGACGAGATCGCACTGCTCCGCGATATCCCGGTTCGTGAGTTCCGTTGTTCTTCCGGATACCACGACCTCGTACCCGCCCTGCTCAAAAACGGGTACAAAGAGCCGTCCCATCCTCCCGGTTCCGCCGATAATGCCTGCTTTCATGGCTACTTCTCGCGGATGGTCTCTTTGACGGCCATCCCAAAATGCCTGCCGCCTTCGAGTGCGCAGCCCATGATCTTGTCGCCCGGGGCGAGCTGCACTACTGAAATCGCACCCCCGTCCTCCTTGACGAGCCGTATGGTCTCTGCGTTCTGGAGTACGAGGCTGACCTTTGCTTTCCCGGCGGTGGCTTCGACCAGCAGGAGCGGACGGCGCTCGATCTTGGTCCTGCCGATGATCACGGTGTGTGCCGATCCCTTTGCATCGGTCACGAGCACCTGCCCGCCAATGGAGAGGTCCGAGAGGTACGCGGTCTTGCCGTCGGGGAGCATGATATAGGCATGCACTGCCCCGGCGTTCACCCGGAACGGGCGCGGGGCCACGTAGGGATTCTCCAGCGTCTCGGCATGGACAAGGAGCATGGCTGACGAGGTGTTGCCCATCAGCATCCCCTCGCCATCGGAAAGCATCGAGCAGGTGTCGACGCAGACGCGGTCGCCCATACCCACGGGATGGATCTTCGTGACCGTGAACGGAATTAGGCCGACTTTTCCGGTGGTGCTCTTGAGGATCGCGGCTACCGCTTTGACCACCGCTGGATCGGTCGTGCTGAGAAGGATGCCGTACACGCCCTTCTCCAGTACGTGGATTGCCATCTCGGTCTCCGCCACGTTTTTTACCCGGGCAATGATATGGTCGGACTGGGCGACAAGGTTCTCTAAGGGAATCACGGTCCAGTCGCTGGTAGTGACGATGACCGGCTTGTGCTTCCCGAGTTGTGCCGCCTTGTTCTCGCTGGCCTTGTCCGTTATGGTAATTTCCGTCACGTCGGTTCCGGGCTTAATGTCGCCATCGGGTGCTACTGTGGTGATCCGCCCGAGCCGCTTTACATCTTCTGCCCGGTCAACGACCAGCGCATCCGCACCGCTTTCGATAGCGGTTGTGGCAATCTCCTTGTTCCATGGGCGGATATCCACCCAGAACTGTTTCATTTGTGCTGCTCCAGCGCCTTTGCCGGGTCCACATTGTGGTGCACCACGTTGCAGAGTGCCTGGACGAACGCTTTGGTGTCCTTGCGCTGGAAGGCGTTCCTTCCCACGCAGACCCCGGCACCCCCGGCATTGACCGCGTCCCGGATGATATTTAGGGATTCGAGGTCTGCGCACTTCTCCCCGCCGGCGATAAAGACCGGCACCGAGCAGGCCCTGACGATCCTTTTGAACGCCTCGGCATCATTGGGGTAGTTGGTCTTGATCATATCCGCGCCAAGCTCCTCGGCAACGCGGACTGCGTGCCCGATCGACTGCGCCGAGAAGGAGTCGATGCCCTTGCCCCGCGGGTAGCTCATGATCAGGAGCGGCATGCCCCAGCGGTTGCAGTCCCGTGCAACATTGGCGCCAATCTCCAGCATCTTTGACTCATTGGGCGAGCCGAGGTTGATATGAATGGAGACCGCATCGGCACCGAGCGCGATCGCTTCTTCCACCGTGCAGACCTGCACCTTGTCATTCGGGTCCGGGTTCAAAGAAGTGCTCCCCGAGAGGTGGATGAACAGGCCGATATCGCGGCCGTGCTTGCGGTGCCCGCGCTTGACAAGCCCCTTGTGGAGCACGATCGCGTTCGCGCCCCCGTTGCTCACATCCGATATGACCTGCGTCATGTCCAGCAGGCCGTCGATCTGGCCCATCGAGAACCCGTGGTCCATCGGTACAATGACGGACCGTGCAGTATTGCGGTCCATAATCCGTTCGATCCGAATATCTTTTCCAATCATAGTAATCACTTCAGTATTTCCAGTGCTTCTTCAACACTCTTGTTCGCATGTACGATACAGGCAGCGGCCCGCACGAATTTGGCCGGGTTCTTGTGCTGGAAGGCGTTCCTCCCGATCGAGATACCGGCCGCCCCGCCTGCCATCGCCCCTTCAATCAGCTCAAGCGTTATGCGGTCATCCGTCTTTGAACCTCCGGCCACAACAACCGGCACCGGGCAGCCCCGCGTCACTTCGCGGAAGCTCTCCGGGTCACCGGTGTACACGGTCTTGACGATATCTGCGCCCAGCTCGGCTGCCACCCGGGCCGCGAGCTTGACCTGGTCGATGTCGTTTGCGATGCTGATGTTCTTGCCCCTCGGGTACATCATCGCAAGGAGCGGCATGCCCCACTCCATGCACTCCACCGCGACCATGCCGAGGTCGTGCAGCATCCTTTCTTCGGACTCCGCCCCGATGTTGACGTGCATCGAAACGCCGTCTGCCCCCATCTTTAAGGCATTGGTCACGGAATTCACCAGCACCTTGCTGTTCGGGTCCGGTGCAAGTTTCGTGCTTGCGGACAGGTGCAGGATCAGCCCCACATCCCGTCCGCCCTGCCGATGGCCGTGGAGCGCGAGCCCCACGTGGCCGATCACGCAGTTTGCCCCGCCGTCTGCCACCATGTTGACGGTCTGGCCCATATCGATCAGGCCCGCTATTGGTCCTTCCGAAACCCCGTGATCCATCGGTACGATGATGGTCTTTTTCGTATTGCGGTTCATGATTCTTTCCAGACGAATTTCCTTTCCTCTCATAGTGTAACAACAACTCCTCCCCCTGCCTTCGCGATTATTTTAACAGCGAACCAGAGGGCTTAACGATACCAATAATAAAAACCAAAAAAGCTAAAGCGATACCCTGCGGTATTTGCTTCAGACGGTTCAGAAACGGATGATGCAATGCAGCGGGCGGGTGACTGGCTAGTGGAGATAAAGACATTCACGGGCAAAAAAACCCTCATGAATGCTGTGGCACTCGTCCTGCATACTCTATTGTAGGATGCCGGGGGTATATAATTGTGTGTGCTAATGCTTAGCACGGTCCAACATAAGTGGAATGTTGATAAAATATTGCAGATTACATTTCCCTAATCCATTATATTTCAGATTTCCTCTTTTTTACTTGTAAATAATTGATAAATGCTGAACTAGCAATAAGCATAAACTGTGCGTCTTCTTGATCTACAGTTGGCATATTTTTAAGCGCATGCCTTATTCCTTCATCATCATTAGTCCAAGAATAAATTTTTTGAAAAGCTCCATTCAAATCTGGATGAACTTTGACACGGCCACTTCGTTGAATTATTTCAAGAGATTTTGTTAGAGTGGGAGTAGGTTCGTCACAAATTATTCTACATTGAGCTTCAACCGCTGAAATCGATTCTTTTATAGAATTTCTAAAATCTGGATTCTCTCGATTTGACAATATTATCAATGATTGCCTTAAATGGACTTGCACTTCCTCTGTAGAATTAGAAATAGCGGTTTTTATTTCTGTAATTTGTTCTTCAGAAATTATCGGTGAAATAAGATTCTCAATAAATCGATATTCAAGACCTTCTTTCTCCATTATTTTATTGCAATCATCCTGAAATACTTTTTTTCGTTCTATGTTTTTGTCATTCATCGATACAAATTCCAGAAAATCATAAACTTTCCACCAATTCCAATTGAAGACATCATTTCCGTAACTGAAAGTTGTCTCAAAATATTCTTTTTTTACTGCAATAAAAAAATCAGTGGACCCGTAAGGTCTTTCATCTACAATTTTCTTTAAAAAATCACACCAGATTGCATTAAATAAATTATGTAATTCATAACCAAATTTTCGAGCCTCTTGAATCTTAGCGATTCTATCGGTAGCTTTGCAATATTTGTTAGTGTTGTTTGGTGATTCTTGATAATTTTTAAAAAATACATTCCAAAGTAAGTTTCTTGACTCATCAGCAAGAGAGAGAGTTTGAACTAATTGTTTCGGTTTAAAATCGTATCTTTCAGAGAATGATGGCATTATAATATTATATGAAACAATTCGATCTAATTAATTCATTTGTAAACTTCAGCGTTTAATAAATTATGGAAAAATGATCACAGTCGGACATCGCACGAGGCAGATTATAATCACCTGGATTTTCCGGTAATTGATCCGCCGCGGGGCGCCCTCCGGGGCGGCGGTCGTTTATCGCAAATTTAATAGAATTAGAAGCCATTCATAGCCTTAATTGGAAACCTATGACCAAATTTATTACAAAAATTCTCGCTCCTTTTGTTGCTTTAATCGCAGTCATTATGTGTTTAATCGAAATAATATCCGCGATAAACCGAATTAAAACAGGATCGGAAATTGTAATTTTCGTTTCCAATACATCTTCATCAGCTGTTAAAACATACAACGTTTTTGCGAAATTGAGAGATGAATTTTATAGCCAAATTTTTCTATCAATCTTTGATTATCTCCCATTTTTACAGTATGTTCCTGGAGTTGTATGGGATTTAATAAGGGCCGCGATTTACTTGTATATCGCAATTTTTCTTATCAAATTAACTGCAGAATTATGATTTTGTTTTTGATTTCTACAAAAATGATTATCTTCCCATTCGCTCACCTATCTCATCGGGACTCGCTGAGTAGATTACCGGCACTAGGACTCACGCAGGGTGTCCTTATTCAGATATCCCGGTAGAGCGCCCTCACCAACAGCGATTCACGCCGTAGCCCCCGAAGGGACGCCCCCGCGACAATCTTTGCGCCAAACAAAAAGAAACCTCCCCCCCGCCGTGCCTCGAAGAGACCCTAAGGCAGGGAACCCTCGCAAGATAACGACCACCCTGAAAATTGTCCGGAACCAGAGTGGCCAAACCCCTTCCTCATCATGGCGGACCCCCCCCGTTCACGTTCACCCGGAGGGCTGATCCTCCGGCCCCTCATCCAAAAACTGCTGACCCCGCGTCCATGCAGATCCCATCCACTTTTTTAGGCCCCCGTCTCATCTCTGGACAACAATAGTTCTGCAGGAGAGCACTGGAAATGTCCCTTCCCGAAATGTCACCGCTTGCCCGGCTTATTTTCTTCATGGTCTTCCTTGCGATCGCAGGAAGCCTCGCCACCGGGGTGCACTGGTACGTCGTCGATCTCCCGCAGCAGCATATGCCGGCCCCGCAGAACGCCGGGCCGGCTGACATCCCGGGGAAGTGCCAGCAGACCTGCCGGTCGATGCACTGCATCGCCATGATCCCCGACCAGCCGCAGTGCGATGCGGGTTACGCTGCCTGCCTGGCCGGTTGCGGCAGGTACTGAACACCCGGGGGATCCCCCTCCCATATTTGCGCACTACGATCTCGAAAACTTGGCGCCCCTTTTCCCACCTCCTGCCCCTTCAAACGAAAAGAGGGATCGTCCGGCTACCTAACCGAAATTCCGCTGGCGGATATGAGGAATGCTTTTCTGGTATGGGTTGTAACGAGGGAGGATCTTTGCGATATGCCGGTGTGAAAACACTGCCCGTCAGACGGTGCGGTACCTGAGCGGGGATTGTGTAAGGATCTTTTCACCTTTCCGGTCTGTCTCAATGATGGATATTTTAACGTCAGCACCGTAGGGGATGGAAACCGGTAGTTCTGGTGCCATGATAACAAAATATCCCCGTTTGTTGAATTCAGCGGGAACGGGAAACCGGTAGTCTTTGGGATCGTCTTTGATGGTGATCTGCACGCAGTAATTCGGGCCTGCTCTCGGTATCAGCCCCTGGCCATCGACCCGCAGCGATTGATCGTGATACATTACCGCTTCAGGATCCGGCGTCTCCTGCAGTTTCCTTCTCTCGTAGAGGGCAATGATCCTTAACCCGTCGTTTTCCATCCGGCTCATGCAGTGTACTGAGCTGCCCGGTTTCTTGAATTGTATGAAAATGACCCGGATCAAAAACAGGGAAAACCCGTTCTTACAAAAAAATGCTTACACGATACTTCACGGAATCAAACACCCCGCAGCCCCCGGAGGGACGCCCCCGCGGGGGTTCTGGTGCCTGACAAAAAAAACCTCCCCGCCCCGCCGTGCCCCGGAGGGGCCATGAAGCGGGGAACTCTCGCAAGATAACAACCAACCCGGAAAATTTCCGGAAAAAAGGGGGGGTGGTACCCTGTCCAAAGTACGAGGGGGGGATACCCACCCCCCTCTCCAAAACCCGGGAGGGGGACCCCTCCCCCCCAGTCTTGCCAAAGACAGGGTACCACCCCCCCCATGCCGGCACCCGCATGACCCTCGCTTCGCGTAGAGTCCCGTCTGAAGAACAATTTACCGGTCCATCCCGGGAGGGGGGGAGGTACCCTGTCTAAAATTCGAGGGGGGGTATACCCACCCCCTGTCCAAAAAAAGAGGGGGGGACCCCCTACCCCCCTGTCTTGGCCAAGAGGGGGTACCTCCCCCCCTTGCCGGCATCTGCGTGATCAGCGGTTCGCATGGAACCTCCGTCTGATGACCCGGTTTTCGGGCCCGTATCCGGAGGGGGGGTGGGGGCCTGTCCCTCAGCATGATGGGGGGGACCCCCTCCCCTCCTCCAAAATATGAGGGGGGGTACCCTGCCTGCCCTACCCCCCCTCTTGCCCGGGACAGGGTACCACCCCCTCCTCGGTCTACAAAGGAGTTACGGCCGTCCGCGTATAGAGAGAAAATCGTTCGGAATGCTCATTTTCTCCGACGTAAATCCCGCGATACCCGTTTAAAAGGTCTAAAAACCCCTCCGGTTCCTGAAAATTTTCAGACACAGGTTAAACCTGCATCCCCTCATTTTTCACTATCCAAATACTGCTAATTAATGCCTCATGTTATCAGACGTAAAACTACCCAAAATCACATGAATTATTACCGCATTTTCCCGAATTATTACCTCTGTTTCCGGAAAAACAGGGAATCTGAGCCCGTATAGGGGTTATTTAGGGGGTACTCTGAAATCAGGGATCACTGATAAAATGCCGGTGTCTGGTGAAATCCCTGAGGTGTGACACTAGTCCAAGTCGAAAAAAGGTTACCACCACAGGAGGCTCTCCGGTTCTAGAAAATTTACAGACGCAGGTTAAAACCCGCATACTCTTAGTTTTCGTTGCCTAAATGCTGCTAATTATTACCTCATGTTTTCAGACGTAAAACTATCCAAAATCACCTGAATTATTACCGCATTTTCCCGAATTATTACCTTAGATTCCGGAAAAACAGGGAATCGGAGCCCGTATAGGGGTTATTTTAGAGGTACTCTAAAACCAGGGATCGCTGACAAAAAGCGGTGTCCGGTGAAGTCCCTTCGGAGCGACGAATCTCCACTTCGGGACAAGTAACTAAAGCCGGGGGTGGCCGCACTGGATTTTATTTTGTATCATATTTGTGCGATTTACTATCACCAGGCACCATTATAGTTATCGGCGGGCGAAGAGATAAAATTTGTTACACGTTCGTAACGAGTTTTCATACGTATATTTTTCCTTTATCCCTTAATGTACAATCTCGTGAGTTTTGTTACACGGGGGAGTGTGAGAAGAAAAGTGCTCAAGGGTCTTCTCAGGCCTAATACTCCCACAGAACTTGCGAAGACAGTTGGAGTTGCACGATCCGCAGTGAGCCGAACCATCCAGGCACTGGAGAAAGTGGGACTCGTGGAATGCCTGACGCCGGATGAAAAGATGGACCGGTATTACAGGATCACTGAGACCGGGAAGAAGGTTGCCGAGATTATTGAAGGAAAGGGAAAATAATTTCTCCGGGGATTTGATCTTCAACGGGACTTTCCCTCTCACCGCATAGGCCGCCCGTTTTTCCTGCATACCCGGGTTCCGCCCTTTTTTCTCATGTAGTGCCGTAGGTCATATCATTTGCCCGGCCCGTGCCGGAGTTTTTAACAGAAACAGGTGTTCCACGGATAATGCCGATAAGACGCTCCCGCTTATCGTTGAAAAAAGTGAGTTACTAAAAATAAAATAATGAAAAAAGTTAGAGAGGAAAAACCGGGAACAGCATTCACGGAGCAGGTATTTTTTTTCTCCGCTCCATGATGCTCTTGATAATTTTATCCGGGTCTTTATCCAGGATTTTTTTCCGGTCTTTTGTCCAGTCGCCGCTTCCTGTTTCATAGATCTGGAGGAACCGGATTGCATCGTCCGGGCCAAGCTTCTCTACCAGTACGTCAAGCCCCTCCTGCTGGATCTGGTGTAATGTTTTGGCACTCATAGTTTTTCCTCCTTCAACCAAGTGACCGGGTTTTCTATATATACCTGTATGTTCCGGTGCAACTTAAAAAATGTTATCAGTCCATCATCTGTAGTAAGAAGTACCGCACCAGCCCGTTCAGCACAGGCAATGTGGAGCGAGTCCATTGCATCACCGTCCAGGGAAATTAACTCGTGCATCCGGGAGATTATTGCCTCGTCAATAAGAATGGATTCTTTTGCCATGGATGCGATTTTTTCTACACGCAGCCGTTTCTGCATGTCAGGGATTTTTGAGAGTTCTTCGGTTATCGCTTCGCTGGTAACCAATGTATATTCCCGTGCTGCGCAGCGACGGATGATCTCCTGGACTGCGGTCACTTCAAGACGGATTCGTCCTATTGTCTGGTCATCAAACGGCCTGCACAGGCAACAGACGTCCATGTAAATTTTCATTTCATTCTCCTTTATTACTGTCTTCTAATATTTATCCGGATGTTCATTCTCTTATACTAGGGTAGCGGGGTGTGAAAATAATCTGAACATTTGTTCCGATTAGCTGCACCTTACCTGTCTGCATGTCGTGGGTTCCGCTTTCGTGATCTCAAAGAGTGCCGTCGGGTTCACGAATCTCATTGTTCGTGCCCCCAAACGATAACCGGCCCGGCCAGAGCCCCCGCCGCCGGCAGCGATGCAGATACAGGATTGAACGGGGACCGTAACGGTTCCGGGTCCCTCAAAAAAAGCAATTTTCATGAAACTATACGAGCATAGGTCTCTGTCAGTTTTCTGACAATCGGATCCCAGAGGAAGTAGCGATCCACTTTGGTTCTGCCACGTTTCCCAAAGGCTCCCGCGGTCTCCGGGTCATCCAGCATCATCTTGATTCCCCATGCGAGCGATTCGGGGTCAACATCCACTTTGACACCATTTACCAATGGGTCAATGTTCTCCGATAGTCCACCGACATTGGATGCAACAACACATCGTTCGGCACTCCATGCTTCCAGAAGCACAAGCCCGAAGGGTTCATTCCTGCTGGGAATGACAACGATATCAGCGGCGTTTAATAATCTTACATACTCAGAGTCCGGAATGTATCCGATGAAGTTGACCGGCAGGTTTTTTGCCCGATCCTGCAGGTACTGCCGCATATCCCCTTCCCCCGCTATAACGACCTGAACGTCCCGGTGGTGCTGGCAGATTTTCCCTACCGCGTCTATTAGCAGGTCCGGCCCTTTCTGCCAGACAAGCCTGCCGATAAACAGGAGGAGGGGCGTATAGGGATGTATTCCATACGATCTCTTCACTTCCCCCGGATCGATCAATGTCCGGAACTCACGGGGGACCACACCGTTCGGGATTACGTCGCATTTCTCATCAGGTATAGTGTATAACCCCATCACTTCATTTTTCAGGGATGCAGAAACTGCCGTAACCCGTTTGGCAATAAGTCCGCCATACCATTCTTTCGCGGATATTTCCTTAAATTCCCACCAGTCTCCGGACTGGTTGCCATTCCTCCCGTATTCGGTTGAGTGGAAGGTGAGGATTGTATTCCGGTCCTGCAGCGAGTGGAGAGCCTGGATCGTATGCCAGTCATGGAAATGGAGAACATCAAAGCGGCGGGGTGCATCATTGAGGTGAAACTGTTCCACCATCGAGGCGCTCATGCTGTCGCAATATTCAACTATGTTTTTTCCGGATGGCTGGCAATAGTGATAACTGACACCTTTTATCGTCTGATCGGGAATAGTTCCCCGCGTGAAGAAATGCACATCATGGTTTTGTTTTACTAACGTTTCTGCAAGAAGTGTCGCAGCCCTGGCAAGGCCGCCCACCCGTTCTGCATACATCGATTCCCAGCAGAAGAACGCTACCTTAAATGATTCCATACTGACTCTCTCCCCTCGTTCATAGCCGTCATTAGTTCGTCCCTTCCCTGATACTAAGGAGGTTATCCATGAGCGTCGAATCCGGTAAAAACCCCGGGGATTATTTTCAGACATACCAGAATACGTGTATGCCAATAAAAGACTATTCATGGTTAATGCAGCTGGCCGCAACAGGAGGAGAGCTAAAAAAAAGTGTATCTCCTCCCTGAGATCCCAACACAACAGTATCGACGGAGAATTAGGGGAATTTCCCGCCGCCCCTCCCCCCCACACTCCCCGGCGGCTCCCTCCGCCACCGGTCACAGCCGCCCGCACTGGGCGGCGAATGCCTTATGTTACCCTCCTGCATATTCACATGCATAGCGGATGGACCGGAGAAATTACGATGGACATTCGGATCTTATACAAACCAGCACAGTTCTTTCTGATCGCGTATGTCGTCACCTGGACCTTCTGGTTCGTTGAAGCATACCTCAACGGGCACGGAGGGGCTGAGGGGCTGCAGGGCTTCGTGATGTTCCTGGGGATGAGTGGTCCCATTGTCGCGGCACTCATCATGTTCTGGCGGACGAAGAGCCCGGAACTCTGGCGCGATTACAAGGACCGGCTGTTCAGCCTCCGGCGGATCGATCCGCGGACGCTTCCGGTCATCATCTTCCTGATGCCGGCTGTCATGTGCATTGCGATTGGGATCTCCCTCCTTTTCGGGAAATCTCCGGACCAGTTCACGATCCTGCTTGGCTCAGCCTTTGTGACTCTGCCAGGCCTCCTCGGCCTCTTCGCTGCGCCGGCAATGGAAGAAGCCGGGTGGCGGGGATACGGGGTTGACAGTCTCAGGAGCCGGTCCACGCTGTTTGTCACATCGCTCTCCTTTGGTATCCTCTGGGCTTTCTGGCACACGCCGCTCTTCTTTATCAATGGTTTCTATCACAACACGCTCCTTTCCAGCTGGCTGTATACGGCAAATTTCTTTGTAAGCGCCTTCGCGCTGGCATTCATCATTAACTGGCTGTACTACCGGAACAACCGGAGCGTGGTTGCCTGTTTCCTCTTCCACCTTTCAGCAAATATCGCGATGAGTTTTATTATGGCGGAGCAATTCACCAAGTGCATCATTACGGTGCTGCTGCTCCTGATCGCGGCTGCGATTGTCATCGGGGACCGGAGACTCTATTTTGAGAGAAATGCACCGTACCCGGTCCCATGAAAACCCATGAGTCATGCGTCAATAGGTGCCCGGAACCGGGCACCCGAGGCAGAAAGCCGGGAGAATCGGCATTACGTTCCTCGCCTTTTATCCTACAAGCAACGGATTCCGGTAGACATGACAACACTCTACCTGCTTCTTTTATATCCCTAGAGAAGATAAAATTCTGTGAGTTGAGAGACATGGAGACGGAAACATCTGAGCAGGATACGAAAAACTGTTGCGGGTCCGCAACTCACATGATGAAGCATATGTGTTGCCACGGATCGGGAGGCGCACTGTATGGACTGGGCTTCCTGGGGGCCCTCTGGTATTATCTCTCCACGGCAACAAGCCTGCTGGGGGGAATCCTGGGAGTCATTAAAGCGATTCTCTGGCCTGCTTTTCTGGTATATGGATTGTTAAAGTTCCTTGGCATGTGAAGCAGAAAAGGCACCTGAAATTTTAGTGTTGAACAACCAAATTTTGTGTTGATTGAATAGTCCAGAAAGGGGCTCGCCCCCACCGTCAGGTCAAATGGCACGTTTCACGGCTGTTCCTTCCTATAAATACCCTGCCGGGAATTGCCGGGGGCACGTCAGCCGGATGTTGTCCGGACAATCCGGTGTTCCGCGGTCACGTTCCCGACCTCGGCAAACATTGCAGCGATCGGGCAGAGACGGGTAAGGGTCTGGTCGATGATCGTTGACACAAGAGCCTCATCCACATCGGCCCGGAGCGTGATGGTCAGGTGCACATGATCGAAAAATGCAGGCATGGTCTTTTTGCGGGTCCCGTGGATGCCGATAGTCAGCTCCTCCGGGACAATGCCGTTGTCCGACAGCGCAAGGAGGATTTTCACACCAACGCAGCCGCCCAGCGAGCCGACCAGGTACTGGATGGGGTTGGGCACCTTCCCGTGCCCGCCCATACCGACCGGGGCTTCCATCGGGAAGGTGATCCCGGACGATGTGAGAGTGGTGAAAGCACCGTCACCATTGTACGTGACGGTCATGTCAACCGGTTTCCACTCCATCCTTGACTTGTCCCAGGGGATCTCCGCGCTCATGCTTACCGGTTGTCCCTGCTGCATAAGAAATCATGCGGGGAGGGACGTGGCGGGCGGGACTGACAGGGGGGTTGAAGGGTTTGTGGTTAAACAAATGATAATCACGAAACCGTTTCCCGTACAAAAAACCAGGCAGATGATCAGAACGGACTATTTTATCAAAAACAGGTATGTTATCTTCGCTGCGGCAATGGCGGCTGCCTGCCTCAACGTGTCGTAATCTGCCGCGGTACAGTTCCCCCTGAATACCTTAAATACGTCATATCGGGAACAGGGTATGAGGTAAATTATCTCAGGATTATTTTTACCGGGCTCGCTGATTGCCCTGCTCCGCATTTCTCCCGGCCTATTCCATCACACGAAGGCATATAACCTCACCCGGATAAGACACCACGACAAGTCCGGTGAATTTAACCGGACGGTAAACTGCTGACTGTTCCACTATCATTTTTGTACAGATTGTGAATCTATCAAAAACAAAATGGTCCCGTGACTCAAGAGATCGGCAGTGAAAGAAATGTCCTGCCCGGCCCGGTTCAACCCGCGGGAAGCGAAGTGGATTCCGGTAACCGGCGCAAATCCGCACAAATGTCCGCGTACTAAAAATTATATGCGGATATACCGGTTCAATGCAGCAGAAAGTACCAGGATAACCAGATCATTAAGTAAGGGAAATGCGAATGGCGGAAATTGAAAGATTAAAAGTCCTCCAGTCTGAACGGGAATCGTTTAAATCACGAACGAAACAGAATGAGCTGGAGAAGAAAGCAGAAAACCAGACCGAAACCACCTGCCCGGAGTGTGGCAGCCGCGTGCTGGTCCATGACCGTGAGCGGGCAGAACTGGTCTGCAAGAATTGCGGGCTTGTGCTCGATGACGAGTTCATTGACCGCGGTCCCGAGTGGCGTGCGTTTGACTCCGAACAGCGGAATAAACGGGCCCGTACCGGCGCACCGATGACCATGACGATCCACGATAAGGGTCTCTCCACGATGATCGACTGGCGCAACAAGGATTCCTATGGCAGGTCGATCTCTTCCAAGAACCGGGCCCAGCTGTACCGTCTCCGCAAATGGCAGCGCCGTATCCGTGTCAGCAATGCGACCGAGCGGAACCTTGCGTTCGCACTCTCGGAACTGGACCGGATGGCTTCCGCACTTGGCCTGCCGCGGAACATCCGCGAGAGCTCCGCCGTGGTCTACCGTGACGCCGTTGACAAGAACCTGATCCGCGGCCGGAGCATCGAAGGCGTTGCTGCAGCAGCGCTCTATGCCGCCTGCCGGCAGTGCAGCGTGCCCCGCACACTCGATGAGATTGCAGAAGTCTCCCGGGTATCGAGAAAAGAGATCGGCAGGACTTTCCGGTTCGTTTCCCGTGAGCTGAGTTTGAGGCTCCTGCCGACATCTCCGATGGACTATGTGCCCCGGTTCTGTTCGGGCCTCACCCTCAAAGGAGAAGTCCAGAGCCGGACCATCGAGATCCTCCGGCTGGCTACAGAACAGGAACTGACGAGCGGCAAGGGGCCGACCGGTGTCGCGGCAGCAGCGATCTACATCGCCTCCATCCTTGGCGGAGAACGGCGTACGCAGCGCGAAGTGGCGGAAGTTGCGGGCGTGACCGAGGTCACCATACGGAACCGGTACAAGGAACTTGCAGAAAAACTCAATATCGAGATCATTCTCTGATTAAGGTCCTGGTAATACTTTAGATCCACGGGGGGGCACCGATATTCAGTTATATCATTAGAGCGCCCTCATTTTTCAACAAAGATAAACGCCGCCACCCCCGAAGGGATGCCCCCCCGGCGGTTCTGGTGCCTGATAAAAATGTAACCTCCCTGCCCCGCCATGCCTTGAAGGTGTCCTGGGGCCGGGAACCCTCGCGAGATCACAAACCCTCTGAGAATTTTCCGGAAAGGGGGTGAGGGTAAGATGGCATACTACATCAGCCAACAAAACATACGAAATTTTTATATTGTAAATGTCCATACATTTACACATGTTCCTGCCAATGAACGAGAAACAGTTCGGGTTCTGGAAGATGCGGCGCAGCGGGATGTCGAACATCTCCATCGCAAACCTTGTCGGGATAACAAGACAAGGTGTATCACAGGCACTCCTCGTGATGGACGAGAAGATTGAATGCTCGCTGCGGGAGATGGCACACGCAAACCGGATCCAGGTTGAGAAGATCGATGTGGGACGTGGGGTACTTTTCGGCAAATCCATCCCGTTCCAGACCGCGGCGTTCATCTTTGTCTCAGAAAAGCACGGCATGCAGGTCTGGTACGAGCATGACGGCGACTGTAAGTCCTGCGATGAATTCACCCAGTGTATCGAATTCATCTGGGATTTCGCTTCAGAACTCGGGATCAAAATTGAGAAAACTGCCGAACCGACAAAAATGGCTGAAGAATTACTCACAAAAATCAGGGAGAGTCTAACATGACCCGGGTATCGGAAATTGTTGAACACTGGTTCGGCCTGTGCCGGAAAGCACCGGCAGTACATGCCCTGAAGACAGGTTTTAGTTTCCCGCCGGAACCTGCCTGCGAAGGGCAACCTGACGGGGGGGGCGGCGGATCGGGATCTATTCGCCGGGGAATCGGATCTGCCCTCTCTGGCATGAGGACACTGAACCGGAACCGGCAGCTCCTCTGGTTTACGCTCCTTGCCGGGCTTGTGCTGGCGGGAACCACCATCGGCCAGGGGGCACTTGGCTACATCACCTGGACCATGCAACCGTATATTGGTGAAACCGAATGGGTTGTCCTGAACTTTATCATCGAGTTCGCAACACTGTTCTGCATGGTGTTCCTACTGACAGGCATTGTCCTGAGCATCTCGTCAAAGAAAGAAGGTTATGCGTCGTTCTTTGAAGGACTTACCGGGGCAAAAAAATACATAAAAGCAATCTTTGTGTGGTCTGTTGTTCTGGCACTCGCAGGCATGCTGCTCTTCAGTATTTACTTTTATTCTTACGATTGGTTGCCGCGTAATCACCTGTTCCTCAATATCTTGGGAACCCTCAATGGATGGGTCGACCTGCTTGTGGAGTATCCCTTCAACCCGACGCTCACCCACATATTTTCCGACCCCTCACGCTATGGGGGACTCTCGCTGACATCCTGGATATATCCATCCGGGATCATACAGGCCCTGACCTTTTCGGCCATCAATCTGCTCCTGTTTATCCTGACCCCGTTTGTCGTGCCCTTTATCGCTATCGAGCAGAAGACCCTCCGTGACGCAGTGATGGGATCGTTTGCCATGATGAAAAAGACCTGGATTGAGGCAGCTTCCTGCATCGTCTTCCTTTTAGTTGTTGCATTTGGTGTGTTCCTTACGTACCTGCTCGTCCAGGCTGCATCCGGGATGGTCACACCAGACGAGGTTGTCACGATACGCCCGGAAAATACATGGATTGCTCTTGCTCTCGTGTATGATATTGCATTGTTCTGTTTTGCGATTGTAATGGCAACGGTCGGGGGGATTGCCGCTCTGGACCTCTACACATCGGCAAAAAGCAGGCAGATCGCCGCTGAATCCACTGAACCAACAGGGGTTGTGATCTGATGCGTCTCATCTCCGGAATCGCTGGCCAGTGGCTGGGGTTGTGCCGGAAACCCCCGTTGGTCCATGCCTCGCAGGCAGATAGTGTTAACCTGCCTGAACCCGCCCATGAGGGACTTCCCGATGGCGGGGGTGGAGGATCGGGAACTATTCGCCGGGGAATCGGATCTGCCCTCTCTGGCATGAGGACACTGAACCAGAACCGGCAGCTCCTCTGGTTTACGCTCCTCGCCGGGCTTGTGCTGGCGGGAAACACCATCGGCCAGGGTGCCATCTGCTACATCGACTGGATCATGTCTGATGGAATTATACCGCTTGTCCTGCGCTTTTTAATCGAGTTCGCAACACTGTTCTGCCTGGTGTTCTTACTCGCGGGCCTTGTCTTAAGCATCTCTTCAAAGAAAAAAAATTCTGCCTCGTTTTTTGTGGAGCTTGCAGGGGCAAAAAAATACTTAAAAGCAATCTTCCTGTGGTCTTTTGTTCTGGCACTCGCAGGCATGCTGCTCAACAGGATTTTCTTTTATCCCGGCGGGTTCTTCTGGCCTTTCAGTTCTTTCCTTCTCAGCCCGCTCCTCCAGTTTCCCTTCACCCTGAACCTCAATCCGAGCACCTTTGCCGAGATTCCGGGCTATGGAGGACGAACGCCGCTGTTTTGGACATATCCCTATGGGTTTATGGACGCCCTGACCTTTTCGGCGATCAATCTGCTCCTGTTCATCCTGACCGCGTTTGTCGTGCCCTTTATCGTTCTCGAGCAAAAGACCCTCAGGGAGGCAGTCGGGGGATCGTTTGCCATGATGAAAAAGACCTGGGTTGAGGTAGCTGCCTGCGCTGTCTTCCTTGGCGTTGTCGTATCCGGTGTGTTCCTTACGTACCTGCTTGTCCAGGCAGCGCACGGGATGGTCACACCACCGGATCTTCTCTACGCCATTCCCACCGGCCCGTGGATTGCTCTTGGCCTCCTCTATTATCTCGCACTGTTCAGCGTTGCGTTTGTGGTGGCAACGGTTGGAGGGATTGCAGCGCTGGATCTTTACACCACTGCAAAGACCGGGCACATGCCCGAATCTGCTGAAACGGAACCCCACGCATAACTTTTTTTAAATCCCTGTTTCAATCCCTGCCCCGCCATGTCTCTGACAGGCCCTGACGCAGGGAAGAATCAGGATAAAAAATGTTTTTTAAAATTGTGAAAAATGTGAGAATTGGTTCAGACCCGGGCATCGATCACAAGCATAAGGAGCGATACTCCTAATGAAAACCCGTAGTACGTTTCATGAGGCTGTTCATTAGGAAAAAAGTATTAAAACATCTCGAAATATTCACGAGAGTCTCATCTGCGATCTTTTCAGCCGTTAATAACTTCAGATCATTTTGATCTGATGGGAAATCCTTTCATTTTCGTTGGCTCGCTTTTGACCTCGCTGCGGGAATGGGTTCTTGCTTCCGGGATCGCCTTTACCACAATCTTGTCATAGCGGAGAGGACAGGTACCAACCCGGGATAATTCTCTCTGTACCATAAGACACTGTGCAAAAGACCCCCCAAGAGAATGGATGTATTGATCGCAGTGATTTCCTTCACAGAACTCCTCAAGCATATACCGAAATGAGACCGGTGAGTGTATAAACTAATGCCTGGCATAATTTCCATCAGGTTTCTTCGACAGGGAGGTTGGGGGCAATGCCGGTCTCAATGCCGGGCTCAGGAAAGACGAGATCATCGCGATCATCAGCACCATGACCCGTTATACCGGGTTTCCGGCAACCCCCGACGCCCATTTTACCGCACAGGAAGTGTTCATGGAACGAGGTTGTAGAGATCCCGCCACTGCCTGTATCAGCTATGGATTGCCCTTGCACCCTTATTGTACATCCTGGCGGTAATTTCTGCGGAACGGTTCGGGACATGCTCCTGTTTCTCAAGTGACCGGTGATGTAAACAACCGGGCGCGTGGGCTTGTTTCAAGACCCCGGAATCTGCCCGGATACCTGCAGTGACGGTGAACATTCCCAACCACTCGCGCCGGTGATGAGAAAAGTCCCGGTTCAGGGTTTCAGGAACTCCATAACCGGTGTATCCATGTTGAAATTTCCCGTACTAATCATGCGGACATGCGAGCCGGTCACTTTCGTGTACACCGCAGGATAGACTTGCCGGAACGTGATATTGCCGTTTGCCCGGAGTGTGCTGATAACGCCAGAGGTGAACTCGTCCGAGAGCCACTGTTTGATATCCATATCATAGACCGCCCCGAGTGAGGGCTCGTTTTTGGCTGCCCCGGTCAGGTACAGGATACCCGGTGCTGTAATGTTGGTGGCAATACTCTCTCCAAAACAGGTATCAACGAAAAAGGCCATCTGCCGGTACTGATGGTTCTTCTCCATCGAATCCGTGAGGGCAGTAAAATCTTCCGTGGTCAGTACCGAATTACCGGTCCCGAATACAATCTCTCCCGGAGCACCGTGACTCGCAATGTACACGAATACATCGGTGCCGGCATCGCTCTCCAGCACAACCGGATTGGATGTAGTCCTGGTACCGGTAAGGACGTTTCTGAACGTGGCAGCGGTTATGTTTGCACCGGAGTAATCCACCTGCGCTTTGGACCTGATATTCTGTCCTTTGGGGACATTGTGGATGTCTCCTTTCAGGGGATTTTCCGGGACGGTGGGGACATCGTCGTATACCATGAGGATGATGTTGTTGTCGTCAACCCCATTCTGGCGGAGCAGGGTATAGACGGTCAGGGCATCGGCCTGGTGCCGGTAATTTTTCCATCCCCGCGAAGGGCCGACGATCACTGCCTTAAAATTCGTTCTCTCATCGGGAGCACTATAGGTCCCGGCAAGGGTTGACGAAGAGGACATGAGCCCGGCCGATGCTCGGGACTGCCCGACAGATTCGCCGCCGGTTTTCTCCATGACGGTGGTGTTTTGTGAATTGATGACGCCGACGGTCCGGAAAGTGCCGTTGTTCACCTGCCATTGGGCGTAATACGAGGCGATGGGGTCTACGCCCAGGACTTCATCGTACTCCAGGCCGCCGCTTGCGCCGGTGATCCAGGGCATAGGCCCGTGCAGGGTATCCTCAAGCGCCGTGCGGACTCCCGGTGCGTCCCAGCCGGTGACCGTGGCCTCGCCGTACACCACCTGCCGGATCGAGTCCGCAAGTGACTCGAAAGGGGCCCTCTCCTGGCGGGCTTCAGTAAACGCCGCGATCAGGAGGGCATCATAGGTAGGCGCCGCGAAATCGGCCGGGCGCTGCCCGAACTTTTTCTCGTATGCGTCAGTGAATCCGGTTGACGGGTCAGCCGTGGGATTGGTGCCTTCGAGCCCCTCAGCAGCAGCACCGAGCGAACTGATCAGGACCGGCGTGGCTGCAGCATCGGTGAGGAACAGTTTTGTCCTGCTTCCGGACCGGTCGATCGCCCGCTTGATCGTTGCAGCGTCTTGCGGCCCGGCAGCTGCAACAATATAATCCGGTCCCGTCTTCAGGGCATCAAGAACATCAGAGTCGAGCGTGGGCGACCCCGCGTCGAACTGCCGGATGAAGGGGACATCGATGCCGTATTCGGTTGCAAAGAACCCGGTCCAGTCATAGAACGTCTGCCCGTACGTGCTGTTCTCCGTGAGGAGTGCTACTTTTGTCACCCCATTTCCTTTCAGGATCGTGAGGATGACCTTCACCTGGGCCGCATCGCCCTGCACCGTCCGCCAGACATACCCGTTCTTTCCAAACGCCCTCAGGATATCACCGGATGTCGCGGTCGGACTGATCAAAACTTTCTTTTTTGTGATGAATGAGGGCGCTATCGCGTACATTTCGTCGCTGGCCGTGGGCCCGATGACGATCCGGATGGAATCATCGTTTAAGAGTTCCTGTGCCAGTTGCGTTATATTGCCGGACCCCGTGTCCTTGTACACGAGTTCGACCGGCCTTCCCGCGATCCCGCCCTGGCTGTTGATGGTGTCCTTTGCCCATTCGAGCGGTTCCTTATATTCTACATCCCCGGTCAGGGCAAGGAGGACGCCGATACGGACCGGCGTGTTCGTGTGGATAACCGTGTACCCAATCCATGCGCCGGCGGCAAGGAAAACAAGGATAAGAGCGATGAGCCCGAGCGTTTTCTTGTTTATGGATATCACCTCTGTACCGTAGGACCGGGTATTCCCGGGTGAGTGCCGGTTTCAGGTTTGTGTAATCAGAGTTGGGAAAACGGCATGATAAGGATGGTTATCCGGAAACCGGCAGTCCCGCATCCATCTCCTCTGGCTGTTTCTCCCGGCCACCCATTCTCAATACTCCCACCCACTCACACTATCCTATTAGTCATGTTGGCTTCCGGCCCCTCCCGAAACCACCTCCTTACTATAACATGTCAGGGAACCAGTAGTGTTTTGTATGTGCAGTCTGATGCAAGAATCAAATTTCCCGGGTATGAACCCGATCACCAGGAGAAACTGATTACTGTTATGGAACTTTCAGGAACAGGTGGATCAGAAGACCGGATAGCGTCACTTGAACAGAAATTAACGGAGATGGAAGCGCTGGTCAAGGGACTGATCGCAGAGCTGCTCGACTTAAAGGCGCTCGCCATGACCATGTCCCGGGAGGCCGACGAATACAACCGTCAGGAGCTTAAGCGGGGATCGATTGTGCAGGGCAACACATCTCCCGTCATGTCTACACCCTCATCACCGTTCATCACAACCTCCTCTGAGGGCAGTACGGTTATCCATTCACGGGGCACACACCAGCCCGATGTCCCGGTCGCTCCGGCAGAGCCCGAGATGGTCCGGATCATGCAGTCCGATGGCACGATGAAGATGGAGCCCCGGTACGGGGAAGCGAAACATATTGACTCCTCCGGGGGATATGGGCGCAACCGGAAAGACACTGCTGCGAGCAGCAAGCAGGCTCCCCTGATCTACGCTGCCGAGAAAGACAAGTCAGACCGTGCAAAGGTGTAAGTCACCTCAGGGGGGATGGGGACAATTACCCTTGCGGGCAGTTCCATGAATAATTAATAGGATTACTTAAGCGGTCTTTGACCCATAATCCACATTCGCGTCTCTTTTTCAACATCCAACTGAGGGGGTGGGTGCCCCTCATCAGCATGAGGGGGTGAGTCCCTACCCACGGTCCGGGCACAAGAGAGATACCCCCTCCTTTGTTATTCTTTCCCGGAAGGTGATCCTGGAAAAGCCGGGATCATACCCACTACTGCGGACAGACCAGTAATAACAAATAGCGTGGCGGGATAATCTGATAGCTGAACAACATAACAAAGAGATTGAACGATGAAAAAAACTGCCCTTGTTCTCACGCTCATCGTCGCGGCGGTATTTCTTGCGGGATGCACTACAACCACAACTGCCGGCCAGGAGATCGCACGGGACACGATCCGGGCCCACTATGAATATCAGGACAGCTGGTCTGTCGGCCTCGGATGCTACGGTAAAGTCTCCGGGTATGCCTACAATGCGGGCAACACAACGATGGATAACGTGGCGGTGAACTTCAACCTTATCAATACCCAGACCGGGACCATACGCGATTCGCGATCCGTATTCATAGGCACCATGCAGGGTGGGCAGTCGAACATGTTCGAGACGGTTCTCGACGGTGAATGCACGCAGGGTTACCGGGTCGCTGGAACCATCATACGATAACCCCTCCCGGGAATTTTCTTTTTTTCAGGTTACGGCATATCGGTTCCGGGGAATTGCTTACCAACATCAGAGAAGCGATAGAACGGATACTTGATGCGCTTGTCTTCACGGTTCCTTGTCGCGTGAGATGACTATTCGAATAAAAACCGTTGTCTCATAAGGGTAATCAGATCACTGAGATCCCTGCACCGGCAGAGTTCTTCGGTACTGATAAGAACTGACAGTTCCGTTCCTTTCTGGATAAGCACAACCGGATAGGTCATCTGGGAGTGCCCGGATCCAAACTCCGCGATGAACTCACCCCTTTCCAGTGTGCGTGACGGGATCTCCAGATCTTTTAAAAATCGTTTCCACTCCTTCTTCATCCCCACCGGGCTGTGGGTGATTGAACTGATAGTGAAGGTCCCCGCTCTGGAAGCCCCTACCTTACCGGTAGAAAAGTCCTTGAGTGATGGCAACACCCCGCTATCGGTATTATCCACAATAAGAAGGGTTTCCGATCCCTGCATATACGATTCCTCTCGCATTTTCACTTCTTATATTTTGGGATACCTGCAATCAGAGACATCCCATGGTGGGAGATAACATATCCCCAATATTATCCACAAGCGGGGTTTTCTCATTCTGCTCGTTAATAACCGACAGCATCCTGTTCCCTGCATGATGGATCATCAGAACCTGCAGAAACCGGCATCATGTTTTTATGAACAGAAATACGATACAGCGCTGTGCCTGTTGCCGGGAAATTTTCCTGCCGCAGACTTGGTGCCCGGTATTTTTATGTTTGAGATCGCCATAATCACGGTCATACTCGCACTGGCGTTCACGTTTACCAACGGGTTCCAGGATGCCAGTTCCATTGCCGCGACATTCATCGCATCGCGTTCAGCAACCCCGAAAACAGGGATCATCTTTATTGCCGGAGTCTCATTTCTGGGAGCAATCCTTGGGGGGAGTGCAGTGGCCTTCACGATAACCGGCCTGCTGATCCTGCCATCATCCGACCAGTTGATGCTCGTCCTCCTGGTTGCCCTCCTGACAGCAACATTATGGAATATCATCTCATGGAAATTCGGTCTTCCCGCATCTTCCACGCATTCCCTTATCGGGGGGCTTGTTGGGGGCGGTATCGCTGCGGCTGGTATCGGAGGCGTTTTCTGGGGATTTCATGAACTGGTCACCCCTCCCTATGCATGTACAGGTCTGGTGAAGATCCTCTTATTTTTCGGCATCTCGATCCTGATCGGGTTTGCCGGGAGTTACCTGATGCACAAAACCACGGCCCTGCTGTTGCGCAATGCACAACGGAAGGCAAACAAATCGATTGTTCACCTTAACTGGTGCGCTGCTGCCGTCATGGCGTTTTCGAACGGGGCGAACGATTCCCAGAAACAACTGGGTATCATTGCTCTTGCGCTGTTCGCGGCCGGACTGTCCGCTGCTGCTGACGTGCCGTTATGGGCCCGGATTGCCTGTGCCCTCCTGCTCGGGCTCGGCACCATCAGCGGGGGGTGGCGTATCATGAACACGCTGGGACGCAGGATCTTCAGGATAGAACCCATCCATTCCTTTGATTCGCAGTTCTTCTCGTCAGCTTCCCTTGCGCTTTCCACGCTTGCTGGCGCCCCTGTCTCATCCACGCAGGTCATTACCATGTCCGTCATCGGTGTCGGTGCGGCTGAAAATCCCCGGAAAGTGAAGTGGTCGGTCGGGACGCATATCCTGATCGCTATGATAATTACCATCCCGGTCACTATGCTGATATCTGCCGTCTTGTACCGGATAATTTCCCCTTTTGCGGGAGTGTGATTTCCTATGGTTAACCATGAACAGAATCCTGGAAAAAAACCGCAACCGGAACGCAGACAGGGTATCCTGTCAGCCATTTTTCCCCGCGAGTATGATTTTGAATTCATGCTCGCCCACCAGTCCGACCGGACTGCTGAGGGTGTACAGGCATTTGTGGTGTGGCTCGAAACCGTACCTCTTAACAATCCTCATGAACTCGAACGGTTTGAAAATGAGGTGGACCACATGCGCCATGAGATGGAGGACAAGCTTATCCGCTCCTTTTCCACGCCCTTCGATCGCCAGGATATTTACAGCATCTCCCGCGAGATGGATTACATCCTCAACTATGCAAAAGAGACGGCAAAAGAGATGTACGCATTTGGTGTAATGCCGGATACACCCATTCGTGTGATGGCAAAACACCTTCTGGACGGTACGAGGTGCATATCCCGGGGCATCAAACAGTTGAATGCCGATAAGGACGCGGTTGAAGAAGAGATCCGCCATGCCCGGGATACGTACAACCAGATGGAAGAGTTGTATATCGCCAGCATGGCTGAGTTGTTCAGGACAGATGATGCGATGAATGCCCTGCGGACACGGGAGATCTATCATCACCTGCGGGATGCAGGACGGGCAATGCGGGATACCCTGGATACCCTGCACAATGCGGTCATCGATCTGGCCTAAAAAGGGATAGGAAAAACAGGTATTGTTACTTTTTTACTTTCCGGATAATGGTAACATCGCCAAGGGTAGGGGTGAGTTTACCCGGTACTTTTTTCTCAGTTTCCGAATCTGCCGGGGTATCGATCAGACGTATGCTCAAAACCTTCTCGAGTTTTTTCCGCACATCATCTTCCGGGATCAGCTCGGCATTCTCGATCTTCCGGATCAGGTGTTCCTTCTCTTTCATCTGCATGGCAAGATCTTTCTGGGAGAGGCCTTTTTCCATCCGTGCAGTCCGGATCCGGACTGCATAGTCCTCGACCACTTCGCCTTCCATGAAATCAAACATATCCCGCTTGTGCCAGGTTGGGGCGGGGGCACCGCCCGCTGGCGAGCCGGGCTTTGCCGGGGCTCGGGCTGGACTGGGAATACCCGTCCGCCGGACCTGCTGCACCTCGGTGCCGAACTTCTCGCACTTGGAGCATACCAGAAGTTCGGCTCCCTCGACACGGACTAACTTTGGGGCGCCGCGTACCGTTTCTCCGCACATTTCGCACTGCATAATCTCACAAACACTTTATACCCAATTTCCCTATATACCTAATTGAGATACGAGATGGGCGACATCCTCCATCAACCCACGGACCCCCAGACGCCGGAAGAGCTGTACCGACTGTACCGTACGCTCACCGAACAGCTCCGGGAACAATTGGGCCAGATAGAGAACGACAAGCACGAGCTTGAAGTCCAGATGATGGAGCGGGTAGGTAACCTTGAATCACGGAACCTTGAACTCCGCGAGCAGCTGCGCCAGACTGAGGCTGACAAGCGGTATATCGAGACCCAGAAGATCCGGTACGAACGCGAGGTGCGGAAGCTCAAAAGCGAGAGCGAACAGCTCCGGAGCCCCCCGCTTATCATCGGGACGGTTACCGATGTGGTCGATTCCACGCGGGTGATCGTGCGGAGCAGTGCAGGCCCCCGCTTCATGGTGCGGAGTTCTCCTTCGATAAGTGCCGAGGATCTTAAGCCCGGTGTGCGGTGCACGCTCAACCAGCAGTCGCTTGCCATTGTCGAACTTCTGCCCAACAGTTTCGATGCACAGGTCTATGGCATGGAACTGGTGGATTCCCCCGCAGAGACGTATGCTGATATCGGCGGGTTGCAGGACCAGATCAACGAGATCCGGGAAGCCGTGGAACTCCCGCTCAAACGCCCGGAATTATTCCGTCAGATTGGGATTGAACCACCCAAGGGGGTCTTACTCCATGGCCCCCCGGGCACGGGAAAGACCCTGCTGGCAAAAGCTGTCGCCCATGAGACCAACGCCCATTTCATGCGGGTGGTAGGTTCGGAGCTGGTCCAGAAATATATCGGGGAAGGTGCCCGGCTGGTACGTGAGCTCTTCGACCTTGCCAAGAAGAAAGCCCCGACCATCATCTTCATCGATGAGATCGATGCGGTGGGTGCGTCCCGCACAGAAGCAAATACTTCCGGCGATCGCGAAGTGCAGCGGACGCTCATGCAGCTGCTGGCCGGCATGGACGGATTCGAGAACCGGGGCGATGTGAAGATCATCGGTGCAACGAACCGTATCGATATTCTCGATAAGGCACTGCTCCGGCCCGGCAGGTTTGACCGGATCATCGAGATCCCGTTGCCCGACATTGACGGCAGACTCTCGATCTTAAAGGTGCACAGCCGCTCCCTTGCGGTAGCCGATGATGTCAATCTCAAGGAAGTTGCCCAGATCACCGAAGGAAGGAACGGTGCTGACCTGTACGCGATCTGCATGGAGGCCGGTATGTTTGCCATAAGGAAGGAACGTTCGTCCATCACGCAGGAAGATTTCCGTGCAGCAGTCGCAAAAGTCACTCTTGACTTCACCCGCGGCCCGGTCGATGTCGAAGGCGAGATGTTTGCTTAACGGCAAATAATTCTTCTTTTTTTCTGTTTTTAAACCTTGAATTGGTGAATCCTTCACCGGTATGTAATCTCATAATACTCTCACCCGTTTAGAATCATTCAACAGGAAAATACAGGAAAAAACTCAATATCTTTATTCTAATCACCCCTACATTCGTCTACATGGACTTAAGCCTCCTGCAGACATTTCTGATGCTTTTTGAGATGATCTGCGTGGTCATTGTTTTTGCCTATCTTTTCACCCGCAGCCGCTTTTTTGTCGAAGTGCTCGAGCATCATCCGGTAATCTCTACCCAGATTATCCTTGTCGTTGTCTTTGGGGCCCTCTCGATATATGGTCTTTCCAGCGGCGTTACCTACTCCGGGGCAACGGTCAATATCCGCGATCTCGGCCCTATCCTCGCCGGTATTACCTGTGGCCCGTATGTCGGGCTCGGTGCCGGGCTGATAGGCGGGGCTTACCGGCTTTCGATGGGTGGCTCCAATGTCATGGGAGCAGCAATCGGGCCGGTTATTGCCGGCCTCTTCTCCGGCATTGTATACCTCTACAATAAACGCGAACTGCTCTCGACAAAGAATGCAATTATTCTCACTATCGTCATAGAATCGTTTGTCTCGGCAGTAACCCTCATCATACGGGCATTGAGCGGTTCTTCATCATCGGTATGGACGGTCATTGTCAATGTGGCTCTCCCGATGATCATCCTTACGTCCATTGCTGTCGGCGTTTTTTCGTATATCGTCCATAACCTGCTCAATGAAAGAAAAACACAGAGGGAGAAGGAATCTCTTGAACGCGAGATGGCCCGGAAGGATGCAGAACTCCAGATCGCCGCAGAGATCCAGAAAAGTTTCCTCCCTGATACAATCCTCCAGATTGACGGGTTCGAAATCGCAGGTACCAGCATTCCGGCAAAAGAGGTAGGCGGAGACTTTTATGACGTGATGCCGTTTGAGGTCATTCCATTTAACCGGCAACGCATTGGGGTGATGATCGCCGATGTTTCCGGCAAAGGGGTACCTGCTGCCCTCTTCATGGCCCTCTCCCGGATCGTGATCCGGGTCAGCGCAACCTGGTTCTCGAAGTCCTCAGAAGCGATCGCGTTTGCCAATCCCATCATCAGCCGGGACTCAAAAACCGGCATGTTTGTCACGGTCTTTTACTGTGTCCTGGATAACGTAAATCACAATATTACCTATGTCAATGCCGGCCATAACCCGCCCCTACTCATACGGGCAGGTTCTGACGTAGCTGAAGAGCTTGAAGCCACCGGTATTGCCATCGGTGCAATGGATGATGCTCCCTACGAACAGCAGGAAAGACCGCTTGCGAGTGGTGACCTGCTTGTTCTCTATACGGACGGGGTAACCGAAGCGGTCAATGACAAAGAGGAGATGTTTGAGATCCCCCGGCTCATGAACACCATCCTGACATCACGCTCCCTGACTGCGCAGGAAATCGTGGACGCAATAATCAATAGTGTAAATGATTTCAGCCAGAACCAGCCGCAATACGATGATATCACCCTTATGGTCGTCAAGGTGAAGTAACGGAACATGCAGCACCTCCGGAGGCATTAATAATTAACCAATAAGAAATAATTGCGAATATTCATGCCCGATTACTCACTTGATATTGTGAGAACATAAAAAAAATAACGTCACTGATTAAAACCCGATGAGGAGATGATTTTTTATAAACCCGCTGATGACCCGTCGCCTTGCTCTTCTTTTGGATCCCGGCAGTTTTGTCCCGCGGTTCACTGACGGGGAAGGAGAACTTGTCGGGGGCACGGGCACGATAGGGGGCCGCCGTGTCTGTATCATCGCCATCAACCCGGAACCGTGCGGCCAGGTCGATGCCTTTGCGGTTCTCCAGCAGGAACATGCATTGCTCGACCTGGCAGAAGCACAGCACCTCCCGATCATTCACCTTGCAGATCGTCCCGGCCGTGTGGCAATGGAGACGACAGCAATCCCGCTGACAATCATGCAGACGTTCATTGATTCGCGGGGAGCCGGCAGGATCTTTGCCCGGTTTGCGCATTTATCAGGGGTTGTCCCGAGAATTGCCGTTGTCTTTAATCCCATTGCAACAACCCTGACCTATCCGGTAGCAGAATGTGATACCGTTGTTATGATGGACCGGGCAGGTATGTCGCTTGCACGTCCCGACATGGTACGGCTGATGACGGGAGACACGAGCACCTATGAGGATTACGGGGGTGCCCGGATGCATACCGAGATCTCGGGAACGTCAGATAAACTCGTCTTTTCTGAAAAGGAAGCTATTGACTGGGTTCGGAAATACATTGCATTCTTTCCCTCGCATTTTACCGGAAAACCTCCGGAAGTCCGGTCTCAACTACCGGAGCCGGATTACCCCCCGCTCAGCAGTATCATCCCGGCAGATACGGATCTTCCCTTCGATATGCATGAAGTGGTACATTTTTTCATCGATGAAGGGTCCTTTCTTGAACACCGGGCGCGATACGCACGGGAGGTTATCACGGCCTTTGCACGGGTAGGTGGAAAAGGTGTCGGCATCATAGCAAATAACCCGGAACAGAAAGGAGGGATCCTCTTTTCTGAGAGCTGCCGGAAAATTGCTGCCTTTGCATCCCTCTGTGATGCATTCAACATCCCGCTGGTATTCCTGGCCGACATTCCGGGTTTCATGGTGGGAAAAACTGCCGAACAGTCAGGTATCATCCATAACGGTGCCCTCGTCTTTACGACAATAGCCAATCTTTCTGTTCCTCATATCTGCGTTGTTGTGCGCAAAGCGTATACAGCCGGTCTCTATGCAATGGGGGGGGCCGGATTCGATCCCGAACGGTTCGTTGCTTTCCCGGATGCTTCTATTACCATCTATGGCCCCAAAGCGATCCAGCTCCTTGCAAAAGAGAGCCGGTATTCCGAGGAGGCACAGTTAACGATGGCAGACCAGATCAAAGAGAACTGCAATGTGCTCAGGTATGTTGAGTCCGGCGTGCTGGATGCGGTCATCGGGGAAGACGATCTCCGGGCTGAGGTTGATCAGTTCCTTGAGCACTTTTATAAAAAACCCCTTGACCGGACCACACCCCGGCGGGTACTTTGTCTTTAATGCCGGTTGGTAATCAGGACGGGCAATAATGAACCGGCGTATTGACCAGGGATATAAAAAAGCGTGACGGGGTGTAACAGGATCCCGCAACCGCCGATACGGTTATTCTTCGCTGCCAGCCCCGCCCGCATCCTCGAGCGGGATGGGTTCTCCGATATCTTCCACTTCGTCTTCCGTGCACCAGATCTCGATCGCTTTATCGACACCGGCATATTCCTGGTGGTACTCGTCAACGGTGGAGCCCGGTGACATGATCACGGTGCTGATCAGTTTTCCTTCGCGGAACCCGTAGAGCCGGCGATACGGCCACGTCGTGCCAAGCACAGTCACCCGTTCGTAATAGATGTCCTGGGCCATCTGCTGGGTGCAGTATACCCCCTTTGTCACTTCAAAGAGCGATTCCTTTGCATAGCGCCGGATATACCAGCGCAGTTCTGCCACAAGGGACATGGCGCTTCCCAAAGAAGTTGTCGTTATCAGAACTCCGCAGGGTTTTCTCTTCGGGTGGTAAAAACGGAGCACCATACGGCTGGTCTCCGATGCAAAAAGAGTGTGGTGAAGATCAATGCCTTCTTTCTGGAGCACAAGGATGTTCATGCGATCTCCTGGTGTTTGTCCTGTAAAGGATGAATTGCAGGACACCCTTTTATTATGAAAATGGCTCCGCCATTATTATGTGCCGGTATACCAGAAAAACTCGTGATCATACGGGTTTTATGTATACATGCGGGTATCGGTATTTTTCTCCAGCTTGACTTTCCTGACCGCAGAGATAAAGTCCGTCATTCCTACGGATACCGCTTCCCGCCGCACGGCCATCATACCGGCTTCGCGGCAGATTGCCTGGAGTTCTGCACCGGTCGCCTTCTCGGTCATTGCAGATATGATTTCGAGGCTGACGCCTTCCATGTGCATATTCCGCGAATGGATCTTCAGGATCTCCAGCCGGGAGTCCAGGTCGGGCAGGGGAATCTCGATCAACCGGTCGAACCGGCCGGGACGAAGGAGGGCCGGATCCAGCATATCCACGCGGTTTGTTGCCGCCATGATCCGGACATCCCCCCGGTTGTCAAATCCGTCCATCTCTGCAAGGAGCTGCATTAACGTCCGCTGGACTTCGGCACTTCCCGAGGTCCCGTCATTGGTGCGCATGCTTCCCACTGCATCGATCTCGTCAATAAACACGATTGCAGGAGCCCGCTCGCGGGCCAGCTGGAACAGTTCGCGGACAAGGCCGGCACCTTCGCCGATGAACTTGTGCACGAGCTCGCTTCCCGACATGCGGATAAAAGTAGCCTGTGCTTCGTGGGCAACCGCTTTTGCAATCAGGGTTTTACCGGTTCCCGGTGCCCCGTAGAGCAGGATACCCTTTGGCGGCTCGACACCGACACGCTTGAAAATCTCGGGTCGTGTCAGCGGGTATTCAACCGCTTCACGGACTTCTTTTATCTCGTCAACAAGACCCCCGATCTGTGCATAGCTGATATCCGGGGATTCCTCGAGTTCCATCACCCGGACGCGGGAATCGTAGATATTGCCGATCACTTTCACGATTGAGAGGGCATTGTTGACGGCAACTTTCGCACCCTGTTTGATCTGCGGGCGGAGCTCTTCTGAGACCTGGGTGAGATATTCCTGGTTGTTCCCCTGCTGGCGAAGATAAATCTCGCCATTTTCAAGGATATCGACAACGACAGCTACAAAAAGCGGCATGCGCTTTAACTGGTTGTTCTCGCGCTTGAGCTGGCCGTTCTCCTTCTGGAGATCGTCCACTTTCACCTTTAAGTCAAGGAGGGTAGCCTCGAGCTCGTTGAGCTGTATCTGGTATTTGAGCTCATTCTGAGGTGCAGAAGTATTGACGGCTGTCTCTTCCATATCTATCATATACTGAAATCTTCAAACATTTATTAGGTGTGATTTTGCTAATCAGGGGAAGAGGGATTTCAACAGGCAAGGCAAGTGGCCCGCTGCTCGTCAGTCCGCAGCCAATCTCGTTTCTGTCCGGTGTGGATCCGGACACCGGCATTATTGTCGAGAAAGGCCACCCGCTCAAAGGGCAGTGCATTGCGGGTACCGTGCTCGTTTTTCCCTATGGCAAGGGTTCAACAGTCGGATCCTATGTACTGTATGCCCTGAGCAGGAACGGAAAAGCGCCGTCAGCACTTGTAAATACTGAAGCAGAAGCAATCATTGCAACAGGTGCAATTATCGGAAAAATCCCGATGATCGACCGGATAGATGTTCCCCTCACCCGGCTGAAGGATGGGACCCGCGTTACGGTGGATGGCGGACTTGGTGAGATGGAATATGACGGGGAACTCGCCCCTGCCTGACAGGCTCATTCAGCACAAGCATCATATAACTCCAACTCGTACGTTCTGGTATGCAGTACCGAATCATTGTTGTCATGGTTTTCCTTATGTGTGCCGCACTAGCTATTGCAGGCTGTACAGGAACACAGAATACTCCTGCTGCATCTGCTCCAGGATCAGGAACCGGCCCTACCGGTTCATCCGCCCCTGCCGGGAACCTGGTTGTCTCTCCAACCGAGGTAGTACCGGAATATAATATGGTCACCGCTGATGTCGGTGAAAAGGATTACCTGGGGAACATTCCGGTCATCTTCCAGGGCGGCATGGGTCAGATCCATGTAAAAAAGATCGATGTGACCCTGTATCGTTCCGATGGTCAGGTTAAGACAGCGACGATTGGCACCAAGAAAGGCGATCAGGCTGAACTTGAAGGAACGAAACAGACCGATCGCGTGGTTGTCAGGGTGTCTATGGATAACGGTCAGAGTTACACGATCAAGGATGTCCTGAGCCCATACCGCACCCGCCAGTAAACAATCACTCCTCTCTTTTTTGACAGGACTTGAAGGACAATTTTTATCATGCAGGTAAACTGGCGACAGATTCACGCGGCACGGAACTCGTACGCAGCACTCCTTGCAGCGTGCGAACAGTCCGGGTTTTCTCTTAAACGGGTGGAACACCCTGAAACGGAAGTGACCTGTTACAGTCTCAACTCGCTCAATGAACCATACTATCGCGATGAGATTGCGGGAGCAGACTGTATCACCATTGTTGGCGGGCCCCACGCAACCGCGTGTCCTCAGGAGGTTGCCGGGTATGCCGACTATGTCATTATCGGGGAAGGGGAATATACCCTGCCCCGGCTTTTAGAAGAGATCGAGCGTGGTGGGACGGGGACTATTGCCGGTGTGGCGACACGCGATCATTATACCCCTGCACGATCCAGCGTCCGACTTGACGCTTACCCGGCATTTTCTGAGAAGCAGGGTTTTGTGGAGATCTCCCGGGGCTGCCCGTTTTCCTGCGGGTACTGCCAGACGCCGCAGATTTTCGGTTACTGCATGCGGCACCGCTCGATCGATACGATTGCTGAATTCTCGAACCGGTATGAGCATGCCCGGTTTGTCTCGCCCAATGCATTTGCTTACGGATCTGACGGTATTCACCCCCGCTGGGAAAAAATTGAGGCACTTTTAAAAAGTCTCCGTAATCAGATCTTTTTTGGCACGTTTCCTTCAGAAGTCCGTCCGGAATTTATCTGCAAAGAATCGCTCGATCTCGTTAACAGGTATTGTACCAATACTAAACTTCATTTCGGCGCTCAGTCGGGCAGTGATGATGTGCTGGAACAGCTGCATCGCGGGCACACGGTTGAAGATGTGATCCATGCTGTCGAACTCTGCACGGAATCCGGTATCACTCCCGTAGTAGACTTTATTGTTGGTTTCCCGTTCGAGAGCGACGAAGAGCAGGTGGCAACGGTGAACCTGATCCAGCAGGTGGCACGGTCCGGAAAAGTTCATGTCCACCGGTTCATCCCGCTGCCCGGTACTTCTCTCGCCGGTACAACCGCGCGTCCACTCCTGAAGCAAACCGAAAAAGCCTGTGGAAAACTCGCTTTGGCGGGAAAAATCACGGGTTCTTGGAGTGAACCTGCGGTAAGGTTTTTTAGACCCCCTTCAAATGATATACCATGAAAGATGTGCTATTGATAGCAGATCTCCATGGTCAATTCGGTAAAATTGATTCATTTCTGGAATTGAATCCAGAAGCGGTATTTATTGCAGGAGACATCACCAATATGGGTCCAGTTGACACGATCGACGACGTGCTTTCACGCATCGATGTCCCGTGTTTTGCAGTTCCCGGAAACTGTGACCCGCGTGAGATTCTCGAGACACTTGAACACTCCGACGCCGTCAGCCTTCATGGCGCCCAGATCAACTTGGGCAAAATGACGATCGTTGGTGTTGGCGGATCCAACCCCACACCGTTCGGAACCCCGTTCGAGCTGACCGACAAGCAGATAGATGACGTGTTGAACAGCGCGATGAAAAAGATGGAGAAGTCCGTTCACAACGTACTGCTCTGCCATGCACCCCCGTTCGAGACTCTCGACAAACCTGCGGGTGAGCACATTGGCAGCCACAGTATCAGGAAACACATGAAATCGTTCGATATCGTGTGCTGTGCCCACATTCATGAGGCACGGGGCATTATGGAAGTCGACGGTGTAAAAATTGTGAACCCCGGTCCGGCAATGGACGGGCACTGTGCAATGATCCACTTCGGCAACGATGCACGGGATATCAAGATTGAACTGCTGACCGTTTAGACAGGAGCAGTTCAAGGTACGAGGCGAGGATTGGCTCGCCGGATACACCAATCTCTTTTGCAATCTTTTCAATCAGGACAGCGGCATTGGAACTCTCATCCTCTGCCATGATCTCAATCTCTACAAAAGTGCCAAGCTCATCAACTTCATCGAGTGAGATTGCAGATCCGGAGAAACGGTAGTTCTCACGCCACTTGTTGACTTCGGTGGTTTTCGTGAACCCGAGACGAACGAGCATTGTTTCAAAAACCTCGCCGGATTCAACCGCAGTGTTCAGCTCTTCACGTGCCTTAAGACCGAATTTTTTGATCTTGGCTCCCTTGTAGGTGACCACGGCGTGGTTGTTGGTGTACCGGACCCGGACCGCTTCATCGGTAAGGCCGAAGTCCCGGTGAGGTGCGTTATAGTAGATATCGTGCTCGTGTATCTTGCCGGAACATGCGGCTCCTTTCTCCAGCAGCAGTTTGCGGACAGGTTCAAGCGAGGGTACTCTTACTTTTAATTCAACTTCGAGCATAGGTGTGCCACACTTTTATCTGTCATCGTTGCGATTTAATATAGTCAGGTGAAGCATGGCAATAAACGAAGGAGATTTTATTAAACTGAGTTATACGGGCAGTGTGAATGGCAATGTTTTTGATACTACCTTTGAAGAAGAGGCAAAAAAAGCCAATATTCACAGCGCAAATGCGATCTACGGCCCGGTAACAATCTGTGTCGGCCAGAAGCATGTGATTCTCGGTCTTGACGAGACACTTGTGGGCAAGAAAGCCGGTGATGAGGGCGATGTAACCGTTGCTCCCGATAAAGCATTCGGCGAACGCGATATGAAGCGTGTACAATCATATCCCAAGAACAAATTCACCCAGAAACCCGTTCGTGGCATGCCGGTGAAGATGGAAGAACTGGGAGAAGGTACTGTTGTTGATGTTATCGGCAACCGTGTGATTGTTGATTTCAATGCTCCCCTTGCCGGCCAGACACTCGAGTACCACTACAAGATTGAAGAAGTGGTCACTGATCCGCTCGAAGAGCTCAAAGGTCTTATCCGCCTGTATGCAGGAAGGGAAATGGAAGCAACCCTTGAAGATGGCAAGGCAACGGTTATCCTCCCGGCAGGGATCAACTATGACCGCCGCTGGATGCTCTGGCGGGGTCGGATTATCCACGAAGGTTTTGAACAGATCAAGGGAATCTCCGAGATTGTTCTCGTAGAGACCTATAAGAAACCAGAGAAGAAAGAAGAATAATTTTTTTTATTTTAATTATTTTTATCGGAATTTGACGGTAAGAACTTTTTTGAATTTTCACAATTTTAATAGAATACCGGGAGCTATTATGAATTACAAAATGGGGGCTGATGCCCCCATACCCCCAAATGCGATGAACCCCGCCGCCCCCGACGGGGCGCCCCCGCGGCGGATCTGTCGGTTTAGATCATAATGCGATGTAGCAATTCCATTTGCATCTTTTCGGCCTTCCATGAATAAAAAAGTGAACAGGATAAACCACCCTGCCCAGCGGCGACCCGCCGAGGCGTCGCCGCGACCCCCGAAGGGGGTGGGAGACATCCCAATTAAAATTCTGTATTTTTCTAACACCTGCGAAAGGATATTGAGCCCGTACACTATTATTTTGAAAGCACCGAGTGCATCAGGGTCATCATTCCCGCCTTTGCCGGGCGTTTCGGCCGTGGCCCGAACGGGGAGAATGCAGTCATGTCCATATCATCGGATCCGAACATCTCCTTGTTCACGCGGTCATTTAATTCATCAAAGATTCGTTTGTAGGCCACGCAATGGGGATCGACACCCTGAATCATCCCTCCTGTCGGGACAATTGCATTGTAGGGACACCCGCCACGGCAGTACTTGATATGCGGGCATTCTTTGCATGCGGTATCAACAAATTCCTTATACTGCTGCATCCGCTTTCCTGCCAGGGAATTTGCAAGCGTTTCTAGGGACGGACAATCCTTCACATGTCCCATCACCCAATCGTCCATGCCAACAAAACGGTAGCAGGGATAGATGCTGCCATCGGGACCAATGGCAAACGTGTTGCCCATGCAGTCGGCAAACGTGCAGACCGAACCCCGTCGGGTTGAAACGCACCGGCACAGGTCGTTGATGTTCATAATCTCGATTTTTCCGAAATTTTCCAGATACTTGTCAAGCAGGAAGACGAGCAGTTCACCGTACACTGCTGGTTCAAGCGCCCATTGTTTCGAATTATCGCTGCGGAGGGATGGCAGGGCCGGATGAAGTTTCATCACAAACCCGTGATCCAGGAAAAACCGGAAGATCTCCTCTCTCTGTATTACCGATTCACCGGTGAAGGTGCAGATGAACCTGACCTGCAGGCCATGCGCCTTTGCCAGTTCGTATCCCCGCATAGTCTTTTTGAAATATCCTTCACCCCGCTGGGAATCATTAAGCGCTTCAGGGCCATCGATACTGGTACCGATCGGGATTTTATATTTCGCAAGGATGTCAGCCAGTTCCGGGGTGAGCAACCAGAGGTTGCTCTGCATGGCAAACGTAGGTTTGAGATGGCGCAATCCATCCGAGATCAGGGGAAGTGCCTGCCGGTAAAAATCCGCACCCCCGAGGAGCGGTTCACCCCCATGGAAGGTGATAGTGACCTGATCTTTTCTGAAGTCCTTGAGCCAGGCCACCACTTCTTTGACAGTGTCAATGCTCATCCGTGGCGATCCCGCTTCTGAGCTCCAGCAATAGCTGCAGTGCGCAGGACAGCCCAGTGTCGGGATGAGCATGATATGAAACGGACTTTTCATGAAATGGAGTACCCTGATTGTTCTTCTCTTTTTAAAATGTATAATCGTTATTCTTTTACCGTATGAAGAAACGGTTTTTTAAATAGCGTCAGAGTAAAATAATTGATCATGAACCGGATGTCAGGCTTTGTCATGGTCGTTCTTCTTATTACAAGTGTACTGATTGCCGGCTGTTCGGATTCTGCATCATCAAATAATATCTCTGCCCAAACAGCCACGGTAACGACAACGGCTCCAACAACTGCCCTCTACAGTGCAGGAGATATTGTCAGAAGTGCAAAAGCGGGAGCAGAAACAGGTTGGTTAATTCTCAAATATGATTCCGGCTCTGATTCCTACGAACGGGCATTTATCTACAGAAATAATGATGGGAGTTGGGGTTACCGGGTTGATACACGAACCGAGACCCTTGGCCGGTCTGTGCTTGAAAAAGTCAACACGGTAAAAGTAACCAACGTTGATCCATCCAGTGTACCCCAGAAACAACCTGCAGTCGCTGCTTCACCAGTAACTGCTGTAGCAACCAGCTCTGGTACAGTTTCACCAGCCACCTCGCCGGTAACAACGACTACACCTGCGTCTAAACCCCAGATAAAAGGTATCTCTCCGGACAGTGGTATGGCAGGAACATCGGTCTCAATTACGGATATTCTCGGGGATGGATTCAAGAGTGGTGCATCTCTTAAGCTCGTACGGTCCAACAGTCCCAATATCTCTGCGACAAATGTAGATGTCCTGTCTTTGACACACATGTCATGTACCTTCCCGCTTCCTTCGGATACCACAACCGGCATATGGGACATTATTGTCACAAATCCTGATGGGCAGTCTGCCCGTTACAGCAATGCCTTTACGGTTCGTGTGAATTCCGCGGTGACTACTACTACAACCACACCCCCTCCAGCAGGTATCAACATTACCTCCATAGATCCAACCTCCGCTTTTTCGGGGGACTATAAACCGGTAACTGTATATGGCTCAATTTTCAAGGATGGTATTACCTGCAAACTGACCAAGAGTGGAAATGCTGATATTCTTGCATTGCCAGCACCGCGCTCCAGTGAGACGCAAATGCAATGCTATTTCACAATCCCTTCGGGATCATACGGGACATGGAGTCTCGTTCTGACAAACACCGATGGTACTAAAGGGACATTGTCCGACGGATTTACGGTAAATTCCTGATTATTTTACCTTTTTTAATCGGATTTTATTCAGATTTTGTTAGGAAAAATCAGGCCAGTTTATACCTGAGTAAAGCGGCGATCCCGCCCAAAGCTACCAGTCGTTCGCCGGGTTCAAAGCTGGATGAGAGCACAACAACCGTCGCCCGCATAGCTTCTGCACTTTCAATAAGAGCCATGGTTGCCGGATCCCGCAACAGTGTATCGGCGACCAGCACCTGCTCAACGGCACCATAGCCGATGGCATCCTGTACTTCCTGTTGCCCGTACGCAACTGCCCCGTCCTGTGCAATCCGGCAGAGCACTTCATCCATAAATTTCACTTCGCGGGAGAGCTGGAGATCATCGATCAGTTTTTCAAGTGCACCCTTGCCAATGACATCCTGCACTGCACCCCGCCCGATGCGCCGTGTCTCAACAATAATCGCTTTTTCCGCAATGGGGTTGCCCTTGTTTTTCGCATGTTTGACAAAATCGTCTTTGATAAAACCCGGGCCGGCAACGATCAACGGTCCGTCAATTGCGGCAAGGGGAGCAAGGACCTGTTCAAAAAATGCGGGACGGTTGTCTGACTCTCCCCCCTTGCCGCTCCCGGCTGAAAAGGTGACGACACTCTCCGGGCCGTATTGCCGGAGCCGGAAGAGTTCAGCTTCTCCCTCTTCGATCGTGAGAATATGGATCAGGCTGAATGCCGACGATTTCACTGCCCGTTCGATCCGTTCCAGCTCATGAGGACGCCACTGCTTGATGACCGAGATCTCAAAACCCGTCTCGACATTGAGGGTGTGATATGCCCCGATGTCAATCCCGTGCTCGATCACCCCGCTGAGCCGGAGCCGGATTCCATGTTCCGAGAACTCAACCCGCTCAATCCGGACGCCAAGTCGTACCGGCCGTTTCTCCACTTTCTCCGGGCGGAGTTTGTCACTTGCCGTATCCACACTCCGGAATGTGGTGGCAAAGACAAGATCTCCAGGGGCAACGAGATGCTGGAGATGCCAGAGATCATCTACACTTTCCGGAAAGAGCCGGATTTCGCCATTATTTCCTTTCAGGTCCCCGCAATCAGCCTTCATGCTGACCAACAATATCCGAGCCGCCAGGAGGTACGAATGCGGCCACCGTATCGGTATTCAGGATGCCTTTTAATGCCTTTTCCTCGTCTTCAGATATCTTGCTTTTCAGCAGGCGAAGCATCTTCTTTGCAACATCATTCGGCTCGAACTGCCCGGGCCTGAGCTCATTATATGCCTTGCATTTTCCCCTGATAACAGAAGGGGGGCCCCCGATCACTGCGGCATTCGGTTCGAGCATAAGCCCGATACCCACAGAGAGCGGTACATTCCGGTACCAGGTGCGCTCGCCCCGTATGATAAATGAACCCCGCGAGACAAATTCCCCGGATTCAGGGGTCTTACTCACCTGGGGGGGAAGAACACTGAAGACATCTGCGGAGAAATGACCGCTCCGCCATGCGCCGGAGTAGGAGGCGGCAAACTGTGCCACTTCGTCCATATGTTCTGTTTTGCCCTTGACGATCACGACACTCGCACCGTGAACATCGGCATGCACGAAAAGATCTCCGCCAGCCATATATTTCTTGACCAGTTCCTCGTTCTGGGACGCATCGCGCCCGCCGAGAACCACAATGCCATCACTGGTGATAAACCAGCGGAAGCGGTGGTACCAGAGTTTCTTCATCGGGATGATATCACGTCGTTGTGCCTTCTTTTTGACGACAACATTCTTCATAGCCGCGAGTGCACCGGTCTTCTTCTTTTTAAATTTCTTTATAATATCGTAATACCTGCCGGCATTCTGTTCAATACCTTCGTGCACATAGATTTTTACCCGTTTTCCAATATCGATCTCGACCGCTGCTTCATCGGGATAAAATGCCGTGATCTTTTTTGCATCCGCAGATGAAGTCCCTTTCAGATGGCGCTCGATCTCCTGCCAGGAGAGTTGTTTGCTGGCTGCATCCAGAGAGGTGATCAGGTTTGAGACAAACTGGTAGTTCTCATAGATTGCAGCAACAATCTCTTCGGTTTTTGCAACTTTCTCATCGAATTTTTTTATTGCTGATTCCTGGTATTTCCTGATTCGCTCCTCTTTGGAGAATTTGGGTTTTGCCGCTTTTGTTGCCGTCTCTTTCTTGGTCAGGGGATAGAATGCTTCGAGTGCGGCAGAAAAACTGGGAAAAGTCTGCTGGTCCTTTCCGCCCCTGATATCAACAGACTCGCAGTGCTTTGCCGATATAACAGGGGTGCGTGCATGCAGTACCTGGTCAAAAAATTCCTGTATTGCGGTAAACAGAAGAGCCGGATCAGCAGACGCAGCAGGCATTGTTTTTTCCTGCCCTGCTTTCTGGCAGATATACTCCGCATAGGCACCCCCCAGCATGCACCCCATAGCAAGCGCACGGACAAGATCCCGGTCTTCAGCCTTAAGTACTGCGGTCAGGTTCTCTAACGATGCAGTCGGATCGATTGCTGTCAGCTGGTACACTGCACCGGGAACAATTTCGCGTTCCTTGAAGCGGTGATGCCGGAGGGGTTTGACAATGGAGTATTCTTCGTTGGTCAGTATCACGTTTCCTTCATCAAAAAGTTCAATGATTAGCCGGTATACCGTGGTACCTTTTCCGATATCAAAGATCAGGATGCGCTCAAGTCCGTGCTGGTGGATTGCGAGCACCTTTCCGCCGGACAGGTACTTGCGCAGGAGCATCGCGTACTGGGGCGGATTTTTCGGGGGTGCGGGGAATTCCTTTACCAGATGGGTTCTCCTGCCGGATTCGATGAGCAGCAGGTTCCTCGCTTTGTTCTCACCGTTAAGCCGGATTCCCAGCGTCCGGGAGTCGAACTGGTAGACCTTGTCGATCCAGAGCGGCAGCTTTTCACACAATTCAGACGTCATTGCCTTAACGTCGATCCCGCTCATGCCCTGTTCGGATGCCATATATTATACCAAATTACATATGGCTTGCGCACTAAAAAATAAGACTACTGGTGTAACGGGATGAGCGACGAGATTATCGAAGAAAAGCCGGTCCAGACCAAGAAACAGAAGACCAAGGCAGATAAACAGGCAGAACATATCGACCGCATCAAGCGGACGCTTGCTGCAAGTCTTATTGGTATCTTTGTTGGCGGACTATCATACTACATCAGCATATCCTACAGCACCGATTCCGGGCTCCTCGCTTTCATGATAATGATTGCAGGAATTGTAGTCCAGAAGCATATCTTCATGCTCCTGCGTATGAATACCGAAAAACTGGGAGCAAAAGACTGGTTCTACCAGGGATTCATGACCTTTGCCTTCTGGTTCATGTCATGGACAATCCTGCTGACTGCAATGCCGAAATAATCCCCATCATTTTTTGATCCTCATGAGAATTGCGATTGTTCATAAAGACCGATGCCATGCCAAGAAGTGCGGTACCGAATGCATTATTTATTGTCCCCGCGTCAGGACCGGGGACGAAACCGTCATTATCGGAGAAGAGGGAAAAGCCGTCATATCCGAAGAACTCTGTGTCGGCTGCGGCATCTGCATAAAAAAATGCCCGTTCGGTGCGATCGATATTGTGAGCCTTCCCGAAGAACTTGAGCACCCCACTCACCGGTACGGTAAGAACGGGTTTGCGCTCTATGGCCTCCCAATCCCTCTTGAAGGAAAAGTCACCGGTATCCTTGGTGCAAACGGGATTGGAAAAAGCACTGCCGTAAAAATCCTTTCCGGCCAGCTCCGCCCAAACCTGGGTAATTTCGATACAGAAGTTGCCTGGGACGAGATCTTCAAGCGGTATGCAGGTACCGAACTCTTCGATTATCTCCAGACGGTATCAAAAAAGAGTTTGAAGATCGCGTCAAAACCCCAGTATATCGATTATATCCCCAAAATGTTCACGGGGACGGTCCGGGCACTCCTCAAAAAAACCGATGAGCGCAATAAACTGGCAGAAATGATGCCGGTACTCAAGCTCGATGCGATACTTGATCACGATATCAGTACGTTAAGCGGGGGGGAACTCCAGCGGGTGGCGATTGCTGCCTGCCTTGCGCGCGATGCCGATCTCTACTTCCTCGATGAGATCACGCCGTTTCTGGACATCTACCAGCGGATTGCAGCAGCAAAACTGATCCGGGAACTGGCAGCAGAACGACCGGTAGTTGTCGTTGAGCACGATCTGGCAATCCTCGATATGCTTGCAGATACCGTTCACGTTGGCTACGGAAAACCTGCAGTCTTTGGGATAATCACCCGCCCCAAGGGTGTCCGTGTAGGTATCAACCAGTACCTTGAAGGATTTTTGACTGAAGAGAATGTACGGTTCCGTACCACGCAGGTTGTCTTTGAGAAGCGGGCGCATGATAAAGGATCCAATCGTGAAGATCTTTTCATCATCCCGGCAATGACAAAGGAATACGAATCATTCCACCTCACGGTTTCCGGAGGAACTATCAAGAGCGGGGAAGTGCTTGGGATTGTGGGTGCAAATGGTATGGGAAAGAGCACCTTTGCAAAACTCCTTGCCGGAGTCGAAACTCCGACAACGGGCAAGATGGAAACAACCCTGAAAATATCGTATAAGCCCCAGTACATCAAAGCCGACACATCAGACAGCGTGGAAATGTACCTGCGCGGATGCACAACCAAATTTGACACATCATATTACCAGCACGAGATCATAGAATCGCTCTCACTCGAGCCTATACTCCAGTCACCGGTGGATAAGCTCAGTGGCGGTGAATTGCAGCGGGTAACCATAGCCGGATGCCTGTCACGGGAGGCTGACGTGTATATTCTCGATGAACCCAGTGCACATCTCGATGTTGAGCAGCGGGTCAAAGTTACCCGGATGATCAAGCACCATGCTGAAGGAAAACAAGTCGGTATCATGGTGATCGATCATGACATCTACCTCATTGATATGATCAGCGAACGGATTTTGGTCTTTGAAGGAGAGCCAGGTATCTCCGGTACTGCGTCAGGACCTTTTAAGATGCGGGATGGAATGAACCGGTTCCTTGATGAGCTTGATGTTACGTTCAGAAGAGACCAGAGCGGACGACCCCGAATCAATAAACCGGGGTCATTCCTTGACCGGGAACAGAAAACTTCCGGAGAATTCTATTATTATACTGCTGACGAAGAATAACTTCGTCTGATATACCTTTTAATATCTGGACATGCCATTTTTCCTATATGCGGGGAGAACAGCTGACCGATGCGATTGTCTATGAAAAGCTGAACCTGCTGAAAAAAGATTTTTCTGGCTATATCGAGCGCAATACTGAGAAAGTGGATGCAAACCTCCCGGTCTTTTTCGGGCACATGATTTCTGCTCTCGAAAAATCTTTTCCTGATATTCCCGATGAGTCGTATGATGATTTCATCGATAACATAACCTTCAAGGTGCTGGATGCGAGTTCAAATATCAATGATTTTGAATATATCAGAAAGGTTATTCTCAATGCACTTCGCCTGAAGAAAAGGAAAAATGCCGATATGGGAGTGAACCTCGTTGTCGGTCTGAAACTGTTAAAAACCGGGGACTATGGTCACGCATTGGATTTCTTAAAACAATATAGCGAACTTGATGCGAAGATTGGAGCGGCGGTAGCCTACTGCCACTATGTCCTGTCACTGAGGGAATTTAAAAAGGACACAGAGGTCCAGAAAAACCAGCGGCCCGGTGAGATGGAACTATTAGCACGGGAGACCATGCTCAACTTGGCCCGGATAAAGCCACCGGTAAACACGTTAAGACAACTGGATATTGATGACCCGGCATTTCTTGAAAAGATTTTCTGGCAGATGATCTTTTTAGGCCTCGAATGGTTCCCGAGCGAACAATGGTTTGTTGAAGTCGGTTTGAAAAACGCCACGGATACTGACAATATCGAAATGAAGAAGCGCCTGCTGGAAATCGGTTCAGAGCGGTTCTACACCGACATAGTCTTTTTACGGGAGATGTATTACTTCAAGCTCGAAAACCGCGATGCTGCGGGTGCTGCGGGCGTTGTGTATCAGCTGATCAAGCAGTATCCGGATGATCTCGAGCCTATCTATCTCGGTTTGAAATTGTCCCTGCTCCTGACAAAGAAGATCACGTACCAGAGCTTCAGAAAACTTGCCACTACAAAGGGTATGCCTGCATCTATTATCGAATTGTTTGATTTATCCTTTGATCTGCTGAACCAGGACAAAAAGGCAGCAATGAGCAAAATAACGGATTTTGAACGTGAATTCCCGCAATACCAGTATTATGTAACAGCCCTTCGGTATATAGCAGCAGATTTCTTTTCTGATAATGAAACACGGGTTAAACGGGCCAGGAAAACTCTCATCGATTCTATTGAGCAGTATTGTTCTGAAGAACTGAAGAAGAAAAAGGAAAATTGATTCATCTCCCTTGCCCCGTCGGAACAACCATTCAGAGTCAGGAAAAGATATTCACGCCAAATTTTTGAGCTATAGCACTGATGGCATGCACGATGGGATCGGTGATTTGGGTAAACATCGTTATAATGGATGATGAATCAGAGGATGGATTAATGACTGTAGTTGCTGAAGGATTGGGCTTAACGGGTGTGACCATGATAATCGGAATCCGTGAGGCAGTCGGCGTAACCAGATCAATCTGCAGTTGTTTTTCAGGATTCGCATTGTCGATGTAATAACCTACATATCCCTGCGTCGCAAACCAGACCCTGTTTTTTATATCTACATTCACTGTTTTGACAATTTCAGATGTGCCGATTCCTTCGAAACGGCTGAAGTGACGATATACCCCCCCATTTCGCCAGATATATAATCCGTCATCGGTTGCAATGTTGAGGTTCCCATCAGATCCTGCTGCAATATCATTGAAGGTAATTTGTTCCTGAGTAAGATCTTTGGTAGTCAGGATATCCTCAAAACCTGATACTGTGTCAAAGTGAATTATCTTTTCCGGGTTGAAGAAATATACCCCACCCAGCGGATCTCGTTTCACATGCTGCATCTGTCCGGCAGGACTCTCTTTGTCAGCCAGCATCTCAAACTCGACCGGGTCATCCTGATTACGTACAATCCACAGTCCTTCATTTTCTGTTGCTATCACGAGTGAATTGCTCGCTGAATCAAGGGTCATACTGTCGATCTCATAAAACCCCGGTCCGTTCCGGATCATGGGCTGGAACCATGTCCATTCACCATTACGGTAACGGTGAATCCCTGCATGACCGGTTGCAACCCACATGTCATCGTTCCAGCGCTGGAGATCATGTATCCGGGTCTCCTTGAGGAGTTGCTGATCCCGGATTACCTGGTAGTAGACACCATTGTAAATCTGAATTCCGCCCGAATACCCGAGCCACAGATTTCCGAGATGATCGAATTCAATTGCCGTGATATAATCATCCATAAGCCCCTGTGAAAGATTGTCCCGGTTGATGTGGCGGGTACTCCAGGTTCCATTAAAAGAGGACAACCCGTATGCCGTCGCGATAATGACATCGCCGTTCGGGCTATTGATCTGGTCCTTGATCTGATCTGAGTGTACCTGGTTTGCAGAGGGGATGAACAGGGTAATTGTATACGGCACAGTTTGTGAGCCGGTTGGGATCGATTCACCGGGAAAAGAAGTATTATCCTGCTGAACTGCACTAACCGGGTAAAAAATGAGAAAAATGAGAAAAATTACTGCGATTTCATATCTCGCTCGTGACGCCATCTGCTCTCCTGATAGAGACTTTACCGCCATTGGCGGGGAAGAAGGTAACCGATCGCCCGACCTTGCCCCCGACATCCTCAGCAGACAACTTGATTCCCTGCTCTTTTAACACGATCCGTACTTTTTCCGTATTCCGTTCACCGATGTTGAGATTGGTTCCGAAATACTCAAACATACATGCCCCGCCCGCAATTTTTGCAACGAGTGACCGTTGATTACTGCCGATCTTATCGAGTTCTTTTATGAGGAGGGGGATGGCGGTATCTGCATATTTCCCCGGACGTTCGGTTCTCCCGCTGCTATCCGGAAGCATAATATGTACCATTGCACCGGTTTTATGTTGCGGGTCATACAGGGTAAGCCCGATACAGGAACCCAGTCCGATGGTCATCATGGGAAAGGAACCGACCCGGTATTCACCGATGCCAATCATCGCCGTTTGCGGGGTCTGGGGATTTTGATCGGCCATTTCTGCTCACAGTCTTTTAGGTCGCTTTCATCATCTCTTCAAGGAGTTCAGTAATTCTTTTTAATGTACTAATCTCTGGCAGCATGATGATATCACTGTCAATCTTGTGCTCTTCACAAATCAGCTCTGTTGAGAAGAGTAAAACTTCGTCCACGTCATCTCCTAACTGGGCAATGAGCGACTCCATTGCGGCATGTGCCATATCGATACTGAGAGCAGGCGGTGACGGCAGCATGATAAAACCGAGAAGCTCTGCGGTGGCATCGAGGAATGCAGAGACCATAATGTTGCCAACTTCGAGAAGGGCACTCTGGTCCATCTCATTTAATTCACGATCCATTTCGGTCATTCCCAGCATAGTGTTGGTTAGTCGGATGGCAGATTCCTTGGTGATATAAAAAATAATATATCCGCCATGCTGGATCTCCCCCTGAAGTTCGAATACAACCATTGCGGCAGACTCGTCGCCAATATGGTTTCCGAGTTCGGCAAGGTCAATCGTCTTTATTGCCGGGACGCTCATCGAAACAGGGCTCGAAAGCATCTGTGATAACGTTGTTGCTGCATGGGCAGCACCAATATTTCCCAGTTCCTGAATCGCATCTGCCTGCACTGTTGATAATTTCATCTCATCCACCTACACCATAGTATTTACATCAAGTACTGGAACCACTTCACCATCACCAAGTATGGTAATCCCGCTTATTCCCCGGGTATTACCGATAATGCTGCTCAATGGTTTTACTACTACTTCCTGCTTTCCTTCGACAACGTCAACTGCAATACAGCACTTGCGTTTCAGGTACTGCACAACAATGAGGATCTCACGCTCATCTGATTTTCCCATCATATCATCGAGTAAGAAAATCTCAAGCACTTCATCTCTTAAAAGAATGGTATCACTTTTTCCTATCCGGTGAGTCGAACCACTCTTAAAATTCGCTACTTCGACAATACTGCTGATAGGTATGGCAAGTCTCCGCTTGTTGAGCCGTACAATCATAACATCAACGATGGCCATCGTGGGAGGAAGCAGGAGTTCAAACCGGCTGCCTTTTCCCGGAGTTGTTTCGACACGGATAGAACCTTTTAATGCTTCAATGGATCGTCTGACCACATCGAGTCCGACACCCCTTCCACTGATATCGGTAATCGTATCTGCGGTTGAAAATCCCGGCAGGAACAGGAGATCGACAGCCTGATCGGTAGTCAGGGTCACTGCACTTTCCGGCGTTATCAGGCCTTTTTCTACCGCCTTTGACTTGACCTTCTCAACATTGATACCCCCGCCATCATCAATAAGTTCGATAATTACATTATCCCGGTCACGATGAGCAGAAAGCTTAACAAACCCTTTGCGGGGTTTACCGGCTTTTTCCCTTATATCAGGGGCTTCAATCCCATGATTCACGGCATTCCGAATTAAATGGAGAAGAGGATCATTGAGCCCGTCCATAACGCTCCGGTCAAGTTCGGTCTCTCCTCCGTCGATAACAAATTCCACTTCTTTGTGATCGTACTGGGCAACATCCCTGACAACCCTTGGAAGGCGATTGAAGATATGGTTTAAGGGGATCATACGGATGTTCATCATCAGGTTCTGGAGATCTGATACGGACCGATCAACCGTACTAATTGCTTCATCCAGCTCCTTGATCTTGTTCTGTTCAGCGATCTGTTTGAGCCTCCCACGATTGATGACAAGATCCTCGACAAGATTCATGATATGGTCGAGCTGGGCGATATCGACCCTGAGGTTTTTTATTTCCCGGTTTTTATCCTGACTTGCAGACGGTTGTTTTTTATCGGATTCTGAAGGTTTTATCTCTTCGGATACCTCAGTTTGGGAGATCGGCTCTGCTTTTTCTGCAGGGGCTATTTCAACGGATGCAATATCAGTCCCGGTTGCTGCAGTCTTCAAGGCATCCTCGCCCACGTCGCTGGCAATCTTCAATACGAGTGAGCCATCGAATTTACCTTCATCGATATCATCCCGGGATGGATCTATTGACAGGATGGTTCCCAGAGACTCTAGATTGCCGATTGCAAGCAGCGCCCGTATATCTTTCATGACACAGTCATCAGCAACGGTAATTTTTATCGAATATTGTGGTCGATCTGTCTCATCGATTATTTCTGATTTTTTTGTGGTTGCTTTAGGGGATGTGACAGTCGGTTTGGCAGTAACACCTTTTGATTCCCCCGCATTCTGTGTAAGCCATTGTTTTAAGGCTTTTACCTGCTCATCAGGGTTAACCGATGAAGAATCTCCCCCGCCTTCAATATCGTCAAGCATCAGTTCGATGGTATCAGAGCTTGCAAGAAGAATATTGCTCAAATCTGCAGTAATCACTGCACTCCCGCTGCGGATGAGCTGGAACACGTCCTCCATGGTGTGGCAAAGTCGCTCCATCTCAGAAAATCCCATCGATGCCGAGGCGCCTTTAAGCGTATGGATGGAACGGAATATTTCATCAATAGCAGTCTGGCTTCCGCCTTTTTCCAGGATTAACATGTTCTTTACCAGATTCTCGTGATTCTCACGGGATTCTGCAACAAACAAGCCACGGTATGCTTCAAATTCAGACATTGATGCCCTCCATTTCACGCACTACCTTCTCGATCTCCTTTGCAAGTTTTTTCAATGGCAGGATCTTATCGGCGGCATCATGTTTGATAACGGATCGTGCCATGCCATAAACCAGGCAGTCTTTCTCATCACATACGAGATTTTTTCCGCCCGCGTCTTTTATTACCAGCGCCCCTGCGCCGGCATCATTTCCCATGCCGCTCAAGGTTACGGATACAATATTTTTTCCATAGACGCTGACTGCAGATTCATACGTTTTATCAACCGCAGGTTTGACGCCATGAAGGGGAGGTGAATTGGTGTGGATAATGCGTCCGGTTTTTTTATTGTTTTCCGATAATGCACCGCTGACAACGGTATGCACACCTGCTTTTGAAAGGAGAATCCTTCCGGTCAGGATAGGATCACCCGTTTCTGTTTCTTTGACCGGGATTGGAGAGATACGGTTAAATCGTTCTGCAAGGGGTGCAGTAAAACCCGGGGGCATATGCTGCGTAACAATAACACCCGCAGGAAGATCTGCAGGGAGATCCGCCAGTAGCATATCGAGCATCGGCGGACCTCCAGCTGATGATCCGATGAGAACCACGCGATCAGCGGGGCGTGTGGATAAGGATTCTTTTCTTGCTACTGCTTTAGAGGGCAGGATCATGAGATGTTTGACGGCATTGATCAGTTCCTGCCCAATCTCCCGCACATGCGGTATATCCTTTGGCTTGAGCATAAAATCATCTGCTCCGAGCCGTATTGCCTGAACAGTCAGTTCAGCATCTTTTGAAGTGAGTGTACTCAGCATCAGTATTTTTGGACGTTTCGGTTGTTTTTGGAGTTCTTTTAGGACTTCAATCCCATTCATCACGGGCATTTCGATATCAAGGGTGATAAGATCGGGTGAGAGACTCTTGATCTTTTCTAACGCATCAACACCATTTGACGCAGTTCCCACTATTTCAATGGACGTATCTTTTGTCAGCATATCTCTGATGATTGTCCGCATGAACACGGAATCATCTACGATAAGTACCTTAACCATAATCAGGACGCCAGTACGTTTTTGACTTCTTCAAGAACCTTGGGTGCCTGGAACGGTTTGACGATATATCCTTTCGCACCGCTTTTTATCGCGAGTTTGACCATCTGTTCCTGGCCAACAGCTGTACACATGATGATCTTTGCTGCGGGATCAATCGCCTTGATGCCCTTTAATGCCTCAATTCCATTCATTTTAGGCATCACGACATCCATGGTGACGAGATCTGGTTTCAATTCCTGGTATTTTGCTATCGCTTCTTCGCCATCCCCGGCTTCACCAGCAATCGTGTGTCCGCCAGTAAACAGAATATTTTTAATAAGGGTTCGCATGAAGAGCGTATCATCCACGATCAAAATCTTTCCCATTGACGATCAAATTAAAGTTAGTGAGATCATTGCATAAAGAAGTATTGGTACAAAATAAGGAAAAATATTAATTTGTTTGAGATTTGGTGGCATCTGTAATATATCTTACCCCTTTTGTCGTGAGCTGGATCTCTCTTCGGATAATAACCACTTCACCAATACCCAGTGCCAGTATTTTATCATATATCTTGTCGAGCTGCTTGTGGGGAATGTTGAGCATATTCTCTATAGCATGGGAATCCATTCCCGAATATACGAGCATGGCAACCTGCTGGTCAACCCCGTCCAGTTCAGTCCCTTTCATATCCATGCTTTTTGTCGTGTCTTTTAAGAAATTATAGAGGACCTGCAGGGTTGAAAGTGGACAGAGGACAAGACTTGAAACCACTTCAGCAGATTCCAGATGGTCGATTCTTACCACATCGGTGGGTTTTCCCTGTACATCCCGTTTGGTGAGTTCGATCGCTGCCACATCATTGATAGGAACACAGATCTGTTTTACTGCACCTACAAACCAGATTCCACTCTTGACAACAACGACACTCCCCTTTTCCCACTGGGCTTCCTGGACCATCACACCCCCTCGGATAGCAGGTGACATGAAGTACGCCATGAGCCTATAGGCATTACAGGACGTGAGAATAAGTTTCTTTAAGATCTGGAGGACTTTTTCAACGGAAAGTATCTTATAAATCACTTCAGTATCCGTTTTTACCGTTACAATAAGCATATTTTTCTTTTCAGAAACATCAGATACGGACTTAAAGAGTATCTCTTTGTTTATCGGAGCCGGAAGTACCATACGATCTTCACCTACTCCCAGTTTAGTGACGATCCATTCCTTATTGAATTCAATTTTTATGGGTACTTCTTTCATGGGACCTCGATAATTTTTTCGTTTTTATGGGGATCGAAAATATCCAGATATATGTGTGTAGTGCTATGGCTTATTTTGTTTCCTCTGGGGGAGGGGTTTCCTTTTTCTGCGTTTTCTTGATCGCGTCCATCCGTGTATACATGTCGGTGAGTTCGCTCTCAATCTCGTTAGCAGGGGCTTTAAAATCCTTTAATTCACGGAGAAGGCTGAGATTTTTTTCTACTTTCACATGCTTAACATCAGACGCAAGCGAGCTTAAAAGATCTGCATCGCTCCCACCACCTCCGGCGAATGCAGCCATATCAGATTGGGTTGATATCTGATCCTCGAATTGACTGGCATCTTTCGGAGCATCAGATTTAATCCATTCTGTCTTTACCGGTTCTTTGCCGGGTTTGGGGGGAGCAGCTACGCTGGCTGCAGCCGGGGCTGGCTGGGGGGTTGATGGACTTGGGGCTTTTTCCCCAGTATCCTCATCAAGCTCGATATCATCAAGGCTCAGGTTGTCAAGATCACCAAAGTCACTATCACTTGCGTCACCGCTATCGAGACCAGGGAATCCTTCAAGTCCCTGATCATTATCCTTGAGGATATCCCCTGCTTCCCCGTCAATATCGATTGTGGGGGAAGGAATTTCCGGTTGACTGAGTTCGAGTGATGTTGTATCCGGAGCTGAGGTCGTTGAGCCTTCCGAAATTCCAGGTGTTGATCCCGGAAAATCATGGTCATCCAGGGAATCGAGCAGACCCAGATCGAATTCATCTTCTGACAATGAGAGGAAGGGATCCTGATCTTTTGTGGAGCTACTGGTACCTGCACCCCCTGCGGGTAAGGGCACGGATGTATCTGAGACGTTGCCCGTTCGTGCAGGTGCCGGACTTCTCTCAACTTTTTCACTTACCGTTTTGTCAAGCTGTTTATCGATATCCTCTACCTTTTTCCCACGTTTGTTGCGTTCTTTGAGCAAAGATCCCAGTGATTTTATGGAAGATACAAATGAAGTGAGATGAAGGCCGATACCACTCTTCTTAGCCGGACCTTTTACAGGTTGTTTTGCCTCTGCTTTCACCGGTTGCGTTTTATCCTTCTGCACAGGAGTGGATTTTTCAAAAAATTTCATACTGTCGAGTTTTTTGATTATCCCGATCTTTTTCAGGTTACCCAGAGAAGTTTTAATCTCTGCAACCGTGATAGCACCGAGAATAAGAAGGATTATAAAGCCCACGATAAGGAGAATGGGAATTAAAACAATAAGGGGGATATCAAAGAGAATCAGGATAGATCCCGTGATAACAATAACTGCAAACAATATTGGCCTGCGGAGACTTTCTTTCATTGCGGATCTCTTATCCTCCCAAACCAGACTTTGCCATATTCGCCAGTCCTTCCGGGCTGAAGAACATACCGACACCGATGGGTGCCAGAAGCAATACGAGTCCGGTACATGAACAGAATATTGCTGAGTAGAAATAATACATATACCGATCCCCTCCTCCGACTATCCGTGCTGCAAGGATATTGGCTATTGTGATGATTGTCACAATTATTACTACAAACGTCATCATCTCTTTTTCCGGGAAATTGGAGAGCAGGCTCATACCTCCAAGAGCAGAACCAGACGAGACGCCCGCTCCGCCCGCGCCAGTTGATCCTGCGGCTACCGCATTCTCCTGGAATTGCGTCATCATTTTTGCTACGGAGCCGGTCAGGACGACCATGATCTGGTAGAGTGCAACAAAAATTCCTATCATTGCGATATGCATGGGTATAAGGAGCACGAAAAAACTTTTGGCATGCATATCTTTCTTCTCTCTCAGGAGTGTTTGTTCAAGCACTGAAGATCCAACGACATTACCGATTGGGTCTGGAGGACCCCCCAGCATGATCGTATCCAGATAGATATTTAAGTATTTGTAGATGAGATTGCTTCCCGCTTCACCAATAAATTTATCCCAGATTTGTTTATCATCCAGACCCAGGTTCATCTTTGAATATACAGAATTTATCAAAGGCTCAAGTGCCGGAAGTGATTTCCTGTCAATAATTCCCAGCGCATATACCGTTGTGGTGCCCTGCCCTCCCATAACGGATCCGAGACTCCTGATAAATGTTGAAAAATCTGCATCGCGAAGAGTAATATTGGAATCATCAATATAACCGATGATACCAAGAGGGGCCAGAAGGATTCCTACAAGAAGAAAGATCAGACCCGCGTGAATACCGAGTAGTACAAGGACGATAACAGCGACAATGGTGAGAGGTACGATGATCCTTTCCATGGCATGAATGGTCTCCTGTTCCTTCGATACACGGGTTATAAGACCATGGGATTTTGGATCATCCGGAACAGACGAATACATAAGGACATTGCCACTGACGGAAATGGCGAGGATGATCCCATAGGCAATATTCAATGTGCCCTGAATGCCTGCCGGGGCATAGATGGCAATCGAGATCATCATGACCACAGCTATCACAGTTCCCGACAGGAGCATCGCGATATAGGCATCTCCCCATTTCTTGAGCATCTCGAGTCCCTGCTCTATCTGGCTCCGGTATACGGTCCGCACGGTCGATAGCTCATTTTTTAAGAAATCATCATCAGGGACACCAGAATCAATGGCATTTGAATACCGGTTCAGCATACTCTTGAGAATAATGTTATTTGTGCGTTCTGCCACAATGCTTAACGATTCTGCATAACTAAAACCCCATTTCTTTGCGAGCGTATCCACTTTGCCGATGTATTTTGCAGAAATATACTCCGTACGATTAGCCGAGTAGGCAAAAATTTCCGGGCGGGTGGCACTGGCAAGTCCAAGAGATGCCATGTACGTGATCATAAAGAGCAGATCTGCTCCCATTTTTTTGGCTTCAGTTACGAGAGCGACTTTTTCTTTGAGTTCCTCAAGAGTAGACGCAAAGGGGATCTCTCTTTTAGCCGTCGTTTCTTTAGGACCTTGTACGGTATCAGCCATATCAGGAACCAATCTGCAGGAGTCCCTGTTTCTTGATCTTGGTCATCATATGGAACAGATCCCAGAATTTTGTATAGCCGGCTTTATGCAGGCGTTCAAGAATTTTTGCCCGTTTTTCTACTTCAAGATAGATTTCTGATTTTTTACTATCAGGCATCCCCAGCATTGTGGCAATCTTGCTTTCAAGCAGGTAAGAACTGCCTTTACCACTCCAGGTAAAAGTGTCTGAAACCGGTTCCCAGCTGAACATCTCGACAAAGGTAAATCCCTGGGTCTCCGGGTTGAACCCTACCAGTTCATTGCAGCTGATCATCCGGCGTACCAGTGAACCATCCGGGCGCTTGACTGCACTCTGGATGACCACAAGGTTAAGGTTATCCACATATGTCCGGGGAATGTTGATCGGGTCTCCACAGAGACGCTGGATGAGTTTTTCAACCGATGCAGCGTGGAATGTGCTCATAACGGGGTGACCGGTCTGCATTGCACCAAATGCCACTGCCCCCTCTACTCCTCGTATCTCACCGACAAGGATCTGGTTGGGGCGCTGACGTAAGGCTGCCTTGAGCAGGTCAAACATGGACACTTCACCACTGGCACCGCCGCCTTCACCTTTTCCTTTGGCAAGCGCAACTTCCCGGATCCAGTTCCTGTGAGGCACGTTGAGTTCCGGCGTATCTTCAATCGTGACTATCTTGTTTTCCGGAGGAATGAATGTTGTAATTGCATTCAGGAGGGTTGTTTTCCCACTCGCGGTCTCGCCACTGACGAAGAGTGACATCCCGTACTCTACGCAGATCCAGAGATAGGCAGCTGACAGATAGTCAAGACCATTACTTTCAATGATGTTGAGAATGGAAAGCGGAACTTCGTTAACTTTACGGATGGAAAAATTGCTCCCGTGGCGACTGATTGCAGTTCCATAGACAATGTTGATACGCGAACCATCCGGCAGTGTAGCATCAACAATTGGACTCCGGTAAGTGATCGGGCGCTTGATCTTTTCTGCCATTTTGACTACAAATTCGTCAAGTTCACTCGAGACTTTGAATTCAATGACGGATTTGAGACCTTTGAAAATCTTGTGCTCAATGAAGATCGGTCCGATACCATCACAGGAGATATCTTCAATATAGGAGTCCGAGAGGAAGGGTTTGAGTACCCCCATATCGATCTTGTCCCGGATAAGCAGGTACTCAATGGCCCGGTACTCCTCATTCGTAAGAATTACCTTGCCATCAGGAGTGAGAGGGACCTGATGCTTCTTTTTGACATTCTTCATCTTGTCTTTTGCTGTGAAGTCCGTTTTCAAAAAAGTTGTGATTCTGGATGCCATATCCTGCTTTACTAAACCACCACTGCCAGAAAACTGTGCAAGATCAACATTTTTCGGTCTGATCACTGCCACAATTGCAAGCATCCTTTTGATGACTTCTGCACGTTCCTTGTCGCTGATCGGATCTTCATCCAGACCATCAATCAGGTCAATTAATTTGGTCTCAATTACAGGCAGCATCGCACCGACACTATGGAGGAACGAGGGCTCAATGGGAATATAATAATTCCGTACATCATCTGGGTCGGGAAGGATGTGAATAAAGGTTGTTTCATTGACCGGATAAATAATATTGGGACTTTCCATCTTGCGGAGATCTTTTTTCAGCTCCGATAAAAAGAGCGGGATGCCATACGTATTTACCGGAAAGGTATGAAGGTATTCAAGCAGGTGAGGGCTTGCTTTTACATATTCTTTGGCATTTGCCGGGAGCATTTTGTAAAGGGGGCTTGATTCAATGTCGGTGTAAAAATCAACATTTGAATCAACCACCTCGGGTTTGTACGGAAGATTGACTGCAATCGAAGGACTGCCCATATCAGACTCTCGCAAAACTCATGGGGATGACTTTCATTCCATAACCCGGATGGACTTCAAAACTGACAAGGTTTCCGGTGATCTTTCTTGCACCGCGTACCTTATTCACCTCCATCACCATGACATATTTGTCCCCGACCAGAGCTTTTTTCATGTTCAGGTGAGCATCAGCGATTGATCGTATCCGCACAAGAGTGTCTTCCTCGAATGCATAAGTATGAAGGGTCACAAGAATTGTCTTGCCATGATCAACGAGGGACTTGCAGCTGGTAAAGAAGGTAAGGATTGCGTCCGTCTCTGCGTATTCGGTAAACAAGGTGAGTGAATCGATGACGACCACCTGAGCTTTGCTTTTCTGGATGTGCGTGATGAGGTGTGCAAGGATACCGGCCATCTCTTCTTTTTTCCACTCAAATCCAACAACGTGAAGAGGAAAGACCTTGAGGTAGCCCCAGGCAAAGTACTCGGATATATCGAGACTCATCGATTCCATCTGTTTGATAAAACTCTTGGTGGTACTCTCCGTGGTGAAGAGGTCAACAGATAATCCCTGCTTCATTGCGCCCCAGATGATCTGCTGGGTCAGTACACTCTTTCCGGTATCATTCTCCCCTTCAATTAAGGTGAGCGACTCAAGCGGGAGACCATCGGCAATCTTTTTATCCAGCTCACTGTTGCCGGTAGAGAGGATATGCTTATCTTCGCCCCCCATCAGGTCAGAAATGTGTGCCATCAGGTTCTCCTTTCAATATCAGGGATATGTTGTCTGAGCATTAACTCCATTGCTTGTTGTCACCTGGAACCAAATTGGATTGCCACCGGTAAATGTTGCCCAGACCCACATCTTTTCACCGGGATCCAGCTGGTTGGGATGAATTGTATCAGGAACAATCATTCGTTTACACCAGTGATTATCAGTACCACACGATGTGCTATAGGTAAAATGCTGGTACTCTGATTCAGATCCATCCCAAGTATAAATATCCGTGTGATTAAAATCGGATATTATTTCATTGCCCGTATTCATCACGCTGAAATTGAATCCATTTCCGGTTATTGATGCCTCGGTTTTGTTTACACTGAGGCTGGTTCTCAATTGTGCCTCATTTTGCAGGGTGAGATCTTTTTGGGCGGTTGAGACAACTTCTGCTGTTGTGAGTACACTCCCGACAAGCATATATGCGACGATAACCAGCAGCATCACCCCGATTGCTGCTCCAATGATCTCCGCGACAGCCATAGTGCATCAGCTCACAGCAGTAAATTCACTCGAGCGCCAGATGCCGTCCGGGAGTACGAACTGGAAATATACGATATTTCCACTTGCAGGCATGGTAGAAGGTATTGCATATACCTCAAGAGTCTCTCCTGGATCCCAGTAGCCATTACTATTGAGATCACTTAGATACTCTGTCCAACGAGGAGCAATTACAGGGGGATCATCGGTAACATAATCAAGCCGGCCAAAATTTCCCACTTCACCACAAAAAACATCAGACTTCTGGATATCTGCCAGGGGTATTCTCTCGCTCCCGACATTTTTCATCCATACCTGCACCGTTGATGTCGATGACTTGCCAAAGGTAGTGACAATCTTAAAATCCGTACGGAGACGCTGGTCAGATTCATGCGTAGCAGACTGGAATGTTCCTGCCATGGTATAAACAACCGGAAAAACAGCGTTGATCAATACACCGGCCGCAATGACTGCGGTAATCAAAAACAGAGCGGTGGTAAATGTCTCGGCAGACATTGATCATATCCTGTCGGGCAGATTCATCCAGTCATCATCATTTTCTTTGCTCTTTGAGGGGGTGGAGCGTTCCCTCATGGAAACACCGGAAATATCGATTCTGTCATTGCCGGGTTTTTCCTTTGGGGAAACATCCTGCTGGCGGTGCTCCATCATTACTTCAATCATATCCCGGTCAAGTGATGTGTCGGTAGGTGCGAGTATACGATTCAATGAATAGAGCTCGGCTACAAATTCATCCGGGCCCACTTCGTGCTCTTCGCCAAGATTTGCCGGCATGAGGCGGGAGATCTCCCGGATCTCATCGCAGGAATCTTTGGAGATGTACCCCATAGCCTGGTAGGATCCCAGGATTATTTCGAGACGGTCATGTCCGAATTTTTTTACAGCCTGGTGGGTCCATTTGAAGAGTTTATACACCTTCTGGAGCCGGAGTTTTTCGTTTGCGGGGACGGCAAGGGGCAGTACTATTTTTGGTTGCTGATTTGCAGGGGGAGGGACAATAACATGGTTTCTTAAGGCAGCGAGCATCTGTTCATCCAGCATCTTTCGTTCTGTATCGTGTTGAGTCGGGGGTTGAGCGGGTTTTTCAGGTTCTTTTTGACGGTCTGCCTTTATCTTCTCTGCTTCATCCTTCGATTTGGTTGCATCTATCTGCGATTCACGGGCATCAAGGGCGGCTTCCCGTGCTTCAAGGGCTGACCGTTTTGCTTCTTCAGCATCAGCATCAGCAGATGATGGAGTCTGACCCGGCATTCCACCGGCCGTTGCAGTAAGCGTGAAAGGATTTTCCAGTTCATTCATCCGTTCGCGGATGTCCATAAGGAGACGTTTGATGGAGGTTTTGATCAGGTCGACTTCCCGCTCGAGATTCTGGAGCTTGACCTCCGGGTCATCTTCTGATGCGGCAGTGATGATATGGTCTACCTGGGACTGGTTTACCGCCATAGTATATCTATGCGATATATCACATTTGTCATTAATAAATATTCTTATTGTCTAATACGGAGAAATTGGAACAGGGGTTTAATTTTGAGAGCGTTGCGGGCTTTTGATAAGCGTGCACCGGTTTTTTTCGTTTTAATTGCAGTTATATACCCGGTAAAAATTCTTATACAATTGTTACCACAAGATCCTGCAATCCGGGGGACATAACGGGTTGAGTCTTATTTTCAATAAGACAGATACCTATTCCGATATTTCACGGGCAGGAGTTTTTTTGATCTCTGTCCCGGCCACGTGCGCAATCATTACAGAATTGATATACAACTCATAGTAAGATCCAAAAAAAAGAGATTAGTAGAGGGGTTGAATCGTGTCAATTGTACCGGGTACCGTTCTAGTAATCGGTAAAACCGCTCCAATCGCGGGCTGGAAATTGATCGTGAACTTCGTGTTGGCAATTGTCGTTGTGGGCAGTTCCACGATAATAACCATCTGTTCGTTGGGATCGAGTACATCATTGGTATTGCCATAGAGGCGGTCCCCTATACACCAATAGAGGTTTGCCTGTTCGACACCCATGGCATCAGAACAAGTAGCCGTCTTTGTCAAGCTTGAATTATAGCCTCCGTTATTATCACGATAAGAAACCACCATCTGCGATAAGTCCATTCCGGTACCACCTGCAGTAAGAGCAACAGTTATGTTGGCATAAGTCAGGGAAGGAGTAGCATGGTAAGTGGCATTGACACCATATACATTGCCCACCAGCTCCATGCTTGAGCTCGCCTGCTGCACGCCCGTGTGAACGGTCGCCTGAGCCGTCTGGGATGTGAAGAACCCGGCGCCGAGCACCACGTACGAGAACACTGCTGCAACGACAACGAATGCGATCAGCACGATAGCGGCTTCAAGTCCGGTGAATGCATCCTCTGAATAAAGATTTTTCATTTTTGTTCACCCTCCTTAAAATACCTCATAATAAGTCAATGCAGCCATCGATAAGGGCATAGTTCTACTGATCGGAAGTGCTGCTCCGACGGAGGGTTTTACCTCAATAGTAAACTTATCGTTGACTGTTAACTGGCTCGCGGTCCATGCCGGTTGATACGTAGCACCGGCGAGGTAAATTGAAACTAATGCCATCTCCCGTGGTTCAAGGGAATTTCCCGCAGTTTGTGAGTTCAGGACTTGCAGATTTACCTGGCTGGCAGAATAGGTTGAAACCCTGTTTTTCGTAGAAACGGTGTATGCAATAGTATTCATATCAACCGGAGCACCCCCGGCAGCAAGCTGCAGGTAGAATGACACGTTGTTTGCTGTAGTGGAAGTATCAGCTCGAACCGTTACCGGACCCGAAGGTTCGAGTGCCGAGGTTGCCTGCTGAACACCTGTGTGCACGGACTCCTGTGCCTTCTGGGTTGTGAAGAACCCGGCACCGAGTACCACGTACGAGAACACCGCCGCGACAACGACGAATGCAATGAGCACAATCGCTGCCTCAAGACCGGTGAACCCTTCATCATTATATTTGGACGAATTCATGTTTTCACCTTTTTCATAGTGGACACTGGTTGTCCCAGCATCCCTGTTTCATAGGATGATGTCATGGTATTTATATTTTAGCGATAAACCGGAGTCCAAATTCACCCATAATCCGTTTTTTTGAAAAAATGAATATGATTTTGCTAAAATCGGACACCACCCCCGTCGTAAGACCGAAGAACAACATTCAATAGGTTCTTCGCTATTCTGAGTGGGTAACTCCTTATAAACCAAGTCTGATTAGGTCTTTGCACGCCCTATAATCTATAAATTATGATATTTTGGATCTTCAAAGATTAAGTCCTGTTGACGATTTTGTACTTAATTCATGGATATTAATCGAATATCAGAACTCACGAATAAGCCGAAAAATGCCAGTTTCGATAATCGTTATTACAAATCTACCCACACGAAACAGCGAAGAGCCATTCAATATCGATCTTATGTAAATTCGGTACCATCGAACGAGTATTTATCTGGTAAAAATCAATAGCATATTGTAAAGCGATGGATAAAAAAGATATCATGTATGTGGTGGGTGCATTCTGCATAATACTCGTAATAGCATTGGTAATCAAACCCGTCATGACTGGCCAACCAGTCAATACGGGGATTGCATCAACAACGCCAAAACCCACAGTTACACCTTTGACATTTGCTGATGCGAATATCACCCGGCAGGTTGTCACGGTTGTGACAGCCGTTGCAATACCTACGGCAACCCCAACACCGGTTCCAACGTGGGATAAGAATGTAGCTAATTTGTCCTTTGTTGATCCATCAAAATATGGTATATCGGTTAATCAATCCCTTCCAAATAGTACCCGGTTTGATGAAAAACTGCCGGATACTAACATGACCACCTATGCAAAGTTTTCGGGACAATACAGCGGGACAACAGAGACTATCAGTATACCGTTCCCATACTGGGAACTTGTGTATACCATTGAACCATCTCCTGCGGTTGTACCCGATATGATCCAAGTGATCCCTAAAAAAGGTGAAGGATTATCGTACAGTGGTTTGCAGGGGTCCTATTCTACTGCAAATCCTGATTTCTCCATTCAGGTTATGGATGCAGGTGATCCCAATCGAATCGTCAGGATCATTACACCCCCGGGGGGTATCGATCTTGATTTATGGCTTGGGAAGAAAAAAGAAATTACCAATCCTCAGGATAATTTAAAAACCAATCAAAAAACTGCTGACAGTGATTTTAAATCTGTTGATCCCCGCCCATGGACAGAGAAATTCTACAGTGGACAAATGAGTTATTTTTTTATTATCAATGCACACAACCTGCAATCTTACAGTATTGAAATCCATGTGCCTACACGATATATTTGAAATAATCAATGTTTCAGGATTTTTTGTACAAATATTCCCAAAGCATTTATAATTGTTACCGTAATGGAATTATCTAGTATAAGTTAAAAGAGAATAAAAAATTAATCGAATTTTCTCTTGCCCATGGATTCCATATAGATATACTCTTTTCCAACTTCGATGGTTCCTTTCTTGTCATCCGGAATTGGAATTTCAAAGTTGGTAAAGTCTTTCATATCCATTAATTGAGCCGTGCTTCCGGCAATGGACAGAATCTGGGCGCTCTTCCGCTCAACAACCGGCACATAGGTTTTTGCGGATACCGGTGAGACGATAGACCTTTTGACACCATCAAAAAGACCCATTGCATCAATACGGGCTTTTGCTGCACCATGTTTGCCGGGTTTGGATGTTGCAATACTCAGCACCCTGCAGGGTTCATCTTCAATAACGATATAGCGTCCTTCCTTAATCTTTCCGATTTCTGTCTGTTCTTTCATCTTATTCACATCTCTTTTTTTGAATTTAATAATCGCGGTAGTAATTTATCACCATAGCATTACATAAATACAGCGTAGAAAAATGGGTAATGTGGCCATGGAGTTCCTGTCAGCATGCAACCAGATGGCAGATGAAGTAGAACAGAGAATCCACGATCTCGTAGGAACTTCCGAGGGGGGTAAAACGGTCCGTATGGGAGCTGATCTTACACCTACAAAGGTAATTGATCAGGTTGCTGAAGACTGCATCCTGCAATTTTTACAGGATAATCCATTAGGCAAACTTCTCATAAGTGAAGAGGCCGGGAAAGTCGATCTTACTGGTGATCGGGGAACTATCTATCTCGATCCTGTTGATGGTACGTTCAATGCCGTAGCCGGAATACCATTTTATGCACTCTCCATTGCGTACGCAGAAAAAGGAGAGATTCAGCAGGCATTTGTCCGGAACCTGTCCAGCGGGGAAACATTCACTGCAATAAAAGGAAAGTATGCACGGTGCAATGATAAACCGATACATGTATCGAATGTCACGAATCTCGATGAATGTGCGATGAGCATTTACGGACGTAAATTTGATCCAACGCGCGTGATGCAGCTGGGACAAAAAATCCGTCGCTGGCGTCTTTTCGGAGCATCGGCTCTGGAACTCTGCTATGTCGGCTGCGGAAGAATTGATGGTTTTATCGATCTGCGTGATACACTCAGGGTTACTGATGCTGCTGCGGGCATGCTTATCTGTACCGAAGCCGGGGGCAAAGTATCGAATCTCAACGGGGGCACCATACAGTTCCCGGATGAAGTGACCATAGGGCGATGCATTGTTGCAACCAACGGTGCTGTCCACCACAAAGTAATCGAATATCTGCGGTGATCTTGTATGCGTCTGTTACTTGTTTCACGGATCGATAATCCGGATGCAATTGCCTATTCCCGGAATGTCAAGGCTGTACTGGAACAAGATGGGGTAGAGGTTTATTTTGATGACGATACTGCGGCAATTCTTGGTGAAACCGGATTACCGTTAGCTGATACCACTGCCGATGTCGTTGTGGTTGTTGGCGGAGATGGTACGATCCTCCGCACAATCCAGCAGATGCGGCATCCGGTTCCGGTGATCGGTATCAACCGGGGGGAAGTGGGATTTTTAGCAGATCTTGATCCTGCTGAGGCTATAGATTTTGTGAGAACTCTTTCCCGGGGATTTTCTGTTGAAGAACGGATGCGGATCACGCTCTTAAAAGAGGGCATTAGTCTGGGAACCGCACTCAACGAAGCTTTGATCGTAACAACACGTCCGGCAAAGATGCTGCGTTTTTCAATCATTGTTGATGGTATCACAACTGAGCAGTTCCGGGCTGACGGACTTCTCATCAGCACTCCAACCGGATCCACTGCATATGCCATGAGCGCTGGCGGACCTATTGTCGATCCGAGGATACAAGGCTTTATCCTGGTCCCGCTCGCCCCCTACCTCCTTTCGTCGCGTCCCCACATTATCAGCAGTAACCGGCGTCTTGAAGTGAGACTTGAAAGCACAAAACCGGCAAATCTTGTTATTGACGGTCAACAGACCATTGAACTGGGTACCTCTATGACCATTGAGGTAAAACCTGCGGCATACCCGGCAAAGTTTGTTGATATCGGGCGAAATTTCTTTGAAAAGGTCGATAACAAATTACGAAAGCTCTGATTCTTTTTTGCTCGTTTGTTTTTATTGTCTGTTTTCATATCTGCAATGTATTTCACGGTTGTAGGTTTTTAGGCCGGTAATCAAAATAAAAGACTTATCTAAATAGCCGTGCTACTACTGGTCAGGTGGTTTTGTGCAGGTCTCCATGAAACTTGAGATGAAGGATTCGCCGGGCCAGTTGGTTGCGGCATTAAAACCCATATCCGAAGTCGGTGGAAATATTATTGCAGTGATTCACCAGCGCGAAACGGACTCGGATCATAACACTCTTGATGTCCAGATTGTGCTCGAAATACCGGAAGAGCGGCTTGAAAAGTTAGTTGTCCTTCTCAAGGAACAGGGGGTGCACATACAGCGCATTGGCGAACAACGCCTGCTCTACAAGCGGACGGTCATCATGATTGGGCATCTCATGCATACGGATCTTTCCGACACCGTTGACAAGATTGATTCCACCGGGTTTGCTGAAGTAAGTGAACTTGCCATGAGTATGCCTGCTGTAAAAGAACGATCATCGTCACGACTGACAATAAAATCGGTAACCAAAGAGGATATGGAAGCGGCACTCGCCATCCTGCGACGCGTGTCCCTGCAGAAATCGCTGCTCCTTATTGAACCCCTGGAGGAGATCGCATGAAGATCGCTCTGATTGGTCTTGGTTCGGTGGGACGTGGCGTTGCAGAAATGATCACCAAAAAAGATCTAGGACTAACGATTACCGGACTCGCCGATTCAAAAAGCGGGGCAATGGACTACGGGGGACTAGATATTCCCTCCCTTCTTGCATATAAGAAAAAGAACGGACATTGCGGCGATCCAAATCTTTCGACAATTGATATCATCGAAAAGGCAGATTATGATGCACTTGTCGAAGTCACTCCGACAAATGCGTTGTCGGGTGAACCTTCGATTGGCTATATTAAAACCGCCCTTGCCCGGAAAAAACATGTCGTCACTTCAAATAAGGGTCCCATCGCACTGGCGAACAAAGAGCTTCGTGCAATGGCGCACAAAAATGGTGTGGCCCTCCGGTATGAGGCAACGGTTGCCGGCGCGATTCCCATTATGCATACATTAGAACAGGGACTTGCCGGTAATGAGATCCTCGCACTTTACGGAGTCCTCAACGGCACCTGTAATTATATTCTTACCCGGATGGCCGCTGAAGGACTGACCTATGATCAGGCCCTGATGGAAGCCCGGGAGATGGGGTATGCTGAAGCGGATCCAACCTATGACGTCAAGGGTATCGATGCAGCGATCAAACTGGTTATCCTGGCAAACACGATCTGGGGAAACGGTGTCAAGCTGAGCGATGTGGACTGCACTGGCATCGATCTCTTAACGCCAGATGCACTGCGACTTGCTGAAGATGAAGGATGCACGATCCGTCTTATTGCCGAAGCGATACCCAGAAAGCACATTCTTCGTGTATCTCCCCGTATCATCGAAAAGAGCCATCCTCTCGTTGTTGATGGCACATTAAATGCCCTGACGCTTGAGACCGATATGGCCAAAGAGATCACGCTTATTGGCAGAGGTGCAGGATCCATAGAGACAGCAAGTGCAATTATCGGTGACCTCCTGTTCATTAAGGACCGCTATGACGGGCGTTCTTGAGCACCGGCGTGAGTACCTGCGCCTGATGCGACAGATCACGCTCGACAAGGGTTTTTTTACCGTTACTGATATCCATACTGCAGCAAATATTCCCCGCAGCACCGCACAGGACTGGGTGAGTCGACTGCTCCGGGAGGGATGCGTGTTCCTTCGGGAGGAAAAACGGGGACGGAATGCAGCACGCTATGCTGCGCTCAGTGCGATACCTTCCAGTACCTGCCGTCGGATATTTACCACCGTTGATGGGGAGAATGTTGAAATTTATCATGACTGTATGAGTGGTGCCTGTGCAGCGTTCTGCGGGCACCATCACGCACTTGCCGGAGGAGTATTATCCCATGTCCAGCGGGATGGCACGCTGCTCAGGGAATGTGCCCGCATCGGGTACCGTGATGTCCCAGTCGGGCTGTTGCCTCTTCCAGCCGTGGGGGTTATTGGCATTCAACGTACAGATGATTCGATAATCCAGAAGATACGGTGCATTGGCGGACCGGCTTATTCCCTGTCCGATATGATGGCCCGGGCGGAAGGAGTGACAAGGGTTGATACTCATCACGAAGGTCACATTGTTGAAGGAGAGGTCTGGACACAGGCAATGGTCCACGTGACAATCGGGATTGATGACACCGATTCAAAGGAGGGCGGCGCGACATTCGCTCTCGCTCTTGCCCTTCTTTCGCATGTGACCCGGATAAAAGGTGTTCTGCCCATCAGTCATCATGTGGTGATGCTTAACCAGGATGTATATGTAAAAACAGCGGGCAACTCGGCAAGTTTCATCGAAGTGGCTGTGGTTCCCGATATGCTGGATGAACTTGCCGATAAAGTAAGGAGGTTTGTGGCTGATGAATCACTTTCCCCGGAATGGGGTATTGCACTTCGCACGGGGCTTGGCGTTCCTGAACCACTGAGGGGATATGGCAGGCTTGTGCGTGAGCAGGTGATTACCCGTACGGTTGCAGAAGCGACAGCAGAGCGTTTTGGCATTTCCCTGATTGGGGGAAATGGCGTGATCGGTGCACTGGGGGCAGTTGCGCTTGCCGGACTTCCGCATGAAATACTTCTGGATACTGCCCGTAAAATTGAATGAAACTCTTTTTTTCCAATAATACGATGGCGAGCAATAGTAGATTTCCGGCAACCTTTTTACAGTCAACCATAGTATAATTCAAGTGGCAAAAAAGATCCATAAAAATTCACCATAAAGGTTTCAATAAGGTACGATTGATCCGGACACATTTTTTAGATACTGTCGTGATTGCTATTGAAAATTTCCGTGCAGAGAGAGAAGGATCAGTTGAATATTTAATCAAAGCTTAATTTACGAGTTCATTGTTTCTGAGTATGATCTAGATGAAAAACAATCAACATCTGACTGAAAATCTTACATCAGCATTTCACGAATCAGGATTCATTGTGAGTTACTGGAGGAATCCTTATCCGGCTCATATGATTTTTACAGCCTTAAATGATATTATTATATATTTACAAGCGGACTAACGTAATTACACATTGTCGTGTCCCTTTTGGGGCATGTTTAAGGAGTCTTAACTTATGGCATTTACCAAAAAAAATGAAGAAGCAGTATCACCGGTCATTGGTGTGATCTTAATGGTCGCAATCACGGTGATTCTCGCAGCGGTTATCGCTGCATTCGTGTTCGGCATGGCAGGGAACATCCAGAGCACCAAGACAGTTGGTATGACTCTTACGAGCAATGCAACAAATTATGGGGTTGCCACTATTACGGGAGGACCTGATCTCAATTCTCTTACTCAGGTCAATGTCTCTATAGACGGCGGCGAGGAACAAGTAATACTTCCATTAGCATCCATAGCAGTCGGCAAGTTTAATACCACTACAGCCACTATCAAAGGCAAACGGGTAATATTAACCGGCTATTTCAGCGATGGCACCACGCAAATGCTCATAGATAAAAAATTCTAATCTTTTTTCTTTTGGGCATACTCATTAGCCGGTTCATATCCGGAGTTTCACTGATAACCAGTCGGTGAATTGTTCTCAACTTAGGAATTGACTAAATAATTTCCTGTTTGCTTTTTGTTTTCTAGAATCGCCAGTTTTACATTCCCCACACAATTTGGTATCAGGCAGACTCGATCGCAATCCTGTTTAGTTCCCCGTACAATAACCTACATCAGAACATACGATAGATTGTACGGTTTCCGAAAAGATTTCTCTTTCAACCTGTTTCATCACTCATTAGATCAAGTGAGTGCTGGATATTACATAATCAACAACATCCTTATATGTTTACATTGGTATTAACGTAATTACACATTGTCATGTCCCTCTTGGGGCATGTTTAAGGAGTCTTAACTTATGGCATTTACCAAAAAAAATGAAGAAGCAGTATCACCGGTCATTGGTGTGATCTTAATGGTCGCAATCACGGTGATTCTCGCAGCGGTTATCGCTGCATTCGTGTTCGGCATGGCAGGGAACATCCAGAGCACCAAGACAGTTGGTATGACTCTTACGAGCAATGCAACAAATTATGGGGTTGCCACTATTACGGGAGGACCTGATCTCAATTCTCTTACTCAGGTCAATGTCTCTATAGACGGCGGCGAGGAACAAGTAATACTTCCATTAGCATCCATAGCAGTCGGCAAGTTTAATACCACTACAGCCACTATCAAAGGCAAACGGGTAATATTAACCGGCTATTTCAGCGATGGCACCACGCAAATGCTCATAGATAAAAAATTCTAATCTTTTTTCTTTTGGGCATACCAATTAGCCCGGTTCATATCCGGAGTTTCACTGATAATCAGTCGGTGAATTTTTCTCAACTTAGGAATTGACTAAATAATTTCCTGTTTGCTTTTTGCTTTCTAGATTTACAGATCTAAGTAACCCCACTATTCATCATCTGGTATGTTAGACCAGCGATGCATTTTCAATCCCGTTTTGATTAATCACGTACAACAAACCACATCAGATGATATGGAGGATTGTGGGATTCCTGAAAAGAAAATCGAAGAAACAGATGGAATTCAGATGCCGCACATAGCCACTATGAGATTTTGTTCTGTGACGATATGGTGGAGATCTACTAAAGATACAGAAAAAATAGACGACCGCGTTCGGTATGACCGGAATCATTCCATGTAATTGTACCAAAAAGATTCAAAAAGAGTAATAAAATGCGAGGGAAGGGATTCGAACCCCTGAACTCCTGCAAGACTGGACCCTAAATCCAGCGCCTTTGACCTGGCTCGGCAACCCTCGCTCTCTCTGATATATTGGTGCTGGCGTGATAAAGAGATTATTCCTTTTTTATCAGGAAAATTACATATCCACTCTTGTCACTACGCCGTGAATCTTATCGGATGGCAGCTTGTAGAACTGCACGACAGAGGGAGAAAGGCGTTTGATTGCCGCAAAAATACGCCAGGCAACATGGGTCGTAATGATATCTTCCATGCCATAGAAGATCGTCTTCTCATCAATCTCTGCCTCTTTTAAAATATTGCCGATATCGACAATCTCCATGTAGCCAAGATATATTTCAAAGATCGAGAGGCCGCGGGTGATCTCGCGGGTGACACCCCAGGTTACCCCGAACGGCTGTTCCGTACGTATGATCGAGATAATGATATTGTCATCGTAGACGATATTATTGGTAAACATAATCCGGGGAACATACTGGGGTAATTTCCGGAAGTCCCTGGCAAAGAATAATGCAGTACCCGAGATCCTGTTCACTGAAGGGTAGACTTCATTGAATTTTACTAAGAAATCATCCAGAGGAATCGGACTTAACGCAGCGGCGAGTTTCTTCTGGCCGTTCACATAGATCATGATGATGCAGAATGGAATGAATGCGATCAGCAGGGACCAGTATCCCCCGTAGGGAATCTTGTGGAAGTTGGAGATCAGGAATACAACCGTAATGACAAAGATGGTCACTGCAACTAAAGACTTGACAACCTCCCCGCGAAGGATGAGAATCCACGCGATAAGGATACCGGTAATTGTCATGGTGCCACACACCGCGAGACCGTAGGCAAGCGTGAGGTTGTTGGAAGACCTGAAGATCGCAATGACAAAGAGAACCGCAAAGAGCAATGCCCAGTTTACGATATCGATATAGATCTGGGAGCGGAGTTGCGGTGAAGTATATTCAATCCGTAACAGCGGCAGGATACGGGTGGTGATTCCCTGGTACACAATAGAAAAGATCCCGGAGATCATGGCCTGCGATGCAATGATGGTTGCTGCGATGCTCAGGATCAAAAAGGGGATGTACAGGATCTCGAACTGCGAGAAGATCATCTCAAAGAGGAGGTTGTGAGCACCGGGGTGCGTCATTAAAAATGCCCCCTGGCCAAGATAGTTCATCACCAGAGCAATAAAAACAAGATACCATGCCTTGACAATCGGCTCCCTGCCCAGATGTCCCATATCTGCATACAGCGCTTCGCCCCCCGTTGCTACAAGTATGACAGAAGACAGGATTAAAAAGCCTTCAAGCCCGTGAGTGGCTAAGTAATTGATACCATACATCGGGTTAATTGCAAGCAGTACCTGGGGTGAGAACCAGATGGCAGCAAGACCAGCACCGGCAAGTGCAATAAACCAGATGACCATTACCGGCCCGAACGCCCACGCCACCCGTTCGCTCCCCCGGGCCTGGATTGCAAAGAGACCAACCGCGATGATGCCCGCGATGAGCATCAGCAGTATCTGGGGAGTATTTTCCAAACCAGGGATGAGGGTGATACCTTCCACAGCAGAAAGCATACTGATCGCCGGGGTGATCACACCATCGCCAATAAACAGTGCTATACCGACAATGGCAAGAAGAGAGACAAATGCGATCTGGTTGCCGGATTTTAACATCGGTAGCAGGATCTCTTTGAGCACAATCGTCCCGCCTTCACCTTTTTTACCAAGGTGCATGGCGAGATAGGTATACTGGACAGTGACAAGCGTGATCAGTGTCCAGATAATCAGCGAGAGAATTCCCATGATGTTCTGCGGTGTCGGGGGAATGAGGAAAAAAATAGCAGTCAGCGCATAAATCGGACTGGTACCGATATCGCCAAACACAAGCCCCAGTGACTTGACGACTCCATGCATGGAAAAAGAAGTGCTCGCCATTCGTTATTACCAGTCGTCGGAAATAGGGTATAATCCTTTCCTTTTAATTAAATAAAGACATGTTCTCCGGTTGACTACGGGTCATCAGCAAATGAGGACAAGCCGCGTTCTTTCCTTTCTTCCGTGTACATCCGGTAACTGGTGATAAGAAGCACAATGATCAGCGGCCCTAAGACAAAACCAGCAAGCCCCATAGTGAGAAGTCCCCCGATTATACCGATGAACATGATCACCGGGTGGATTTTCACTCTCCTGCCGACAAGGACCGGGCGGACATAAACCTCAGGAACAAGAGAAACGATCAGGTACCCAAGGAAAAAGAGGATCAACACACCACGGGTATCCCCAATTGAGAGTGCATAGGCACCGATAAGGACAAACGCAACGGATGATCCGATAATAGGGATCAGTTCACAGAATGCAGCAAAATATGAATAAAAGATGATGTCGCCATACCCGAGCAGGTAAAAAACCGGGATTGCAATGAAGAACGTAAGCACCGCGATGACAATCTGGACATAATAGATGGCATACAAGGTGTCTCCCGTAGCATCGGAAAGACGGTTGATATATTTTTTTAATGGCCCAGGTACATGTTCAATAATTTTTATCCGGAGTTCCTCCCCTCGTAAAAAGAGCATGAAAAGAGTAAAGAAAAAGACGAACATTTTGAAGAGGATAACGGGAAGGTAAGTGATCAGGGTTTTATTATAATCGACAAAGAGTTCGGTTCCTTCCTGTAAGAGAACGGAAAGGGTGGTCTTGCTTAACGGGATGCCATATGCCATGGGATTTGTCAGGGGATTATTGAGCCAGTTGCCGATGGTGATAAACATCTGGGAAAGGGTAGTAGCATTTGCAGAAAATATTGCAAGGGTGATCAATCCCATGATGCAAAAAACTCCCAGCACCGCCAGCGTCATAACCAATGCCGAGATCCATGGTCTCACGTGGAATGAAAGCCGGTTATGGAGCGGAATGAGAACGATTGCCAGCGACGCACCGAGAAGAACCATATCCATAATTGACCAGAATACAACAAACGCCACAATAATGAGAACGATTAAAAGAATTGACGGGAACTGGTCAGCTCGGATACGGATCATGAATGATCTCCTATTGTGCAGGATAGGAAATTAATAGGTTCGTCCAATTTTTTTATTGCTTCACATCAGAAAGCGATACCCATAACACTAATAACCGCCCAATCACCTTGGTTATCAGATGAAGCGCATCGAGCATATCGCCATGATCGCGCACGACATGGGGCTGATCTTTGAGTTCCTTGGTGTCGTATCACTCCTGCCGTTTCTGGTGCTCGTTGTTTTTCGCGAGTGGGACCTTATCCTGCCGATGGCAACCGCTCCGCTCGTTTTTATCCTGCTGGGGTATGTAATATCTCACATCCCTCACCAGGATCTCGAACCTTCTTCTTCCATCACGATTGCCGCTGTCGCACTTTCGTGGCTTGCCATCGCACTTATCGGCGCACTTCCGTTTGTGTTTGGGCTACACATGAGTTATGTGGATAGTATTTTTGAGGCAATGTCCGGTTGGACAGGTACCGGGTTTACCATGATCACATCTCTCGATACAACTCCCAAAACACTTCTCTTCTGGCGCTCATTTACGCAATGGATCGGCGGTATTGGGATCATTGTATTTGGGATTTCATTGCGCCGCAAGACGCGTACATCGCTATTCCGGCTTTATCGCGCCGAAGGCCGGGAAGAGGAACTGGTTCCCGCCTCAGTCTCAACCAGTCGCCGCATGTGGATGATCTACCTCGTCCTTACATTTGCATTCACCGGCCTTATCATGCTCTCGGGAATACCGCTCTGGGACTCGCTCAATATTGTCATGGTAGCAATAGCTACGGGCGGATTTACCCTTCATGCGGGGAGCCTGACCTATTACAATAACCCGCTTCTTGAAGTCCTGCTTATTCCCGTGATGCTTGCCGGAGCAATCCCGTTTAAGGTCTTTTTTTTCCTGTACCATGGCAAGGTATTGAACATGATGCGGGATCCAACGGTGAGAATTCTGCTGCTCATCGCGCTGGTGGGATCAGTCATCACGTCACTGGATCTGTTTATCTTTGGAAACCTGCCGATCACTACAGCATTCCGCCAGGGTGTCTTTACTGCAGTCTCCGGCCTGTGTACCTGCGGTCTCCAGAATTCAAACCCACACTACTGGGCGGCAATCCCGATTGCGGTCGTTGCCATGCTGATGTTTATTGGTGGAGCTATGGGCAGCTCTGCCGGCGGAGTGAAAGTAAACCGTGTGATGCTGGTCTTTGACGGGGTAAAATGGTGGTTCCGCAGGTTCTTTGTCAGCAGCCGCGTGCTGGTTCCCTTAAAATCCGGGGGGCATACCCTGTCAAAGGAGATCTCCGAACTGGCCATCTCAAAGAATCTGCTGGTTGTAGTGTTGTATGTCATAACGATTTTTATTGCAACAATCATGACTCTGCATCTGTACATTACCTCGTTCCGGTTAGAAGAGGTTGTTTTTGAGATTGTCTCAGCATTGAGCAATGTGGGACTTACCGTAGGTTTTATCAGTGCTGCAAGCCCGGTCTCGATAAAATGGATATTTATCCTGCTGATGTGGTTAGGACGACTTGAGATTGTACCGGTAATCATTATTATCATGGGTATTGCCCGGGAGATCGAGATCGATATAAGCCACACGTCTCAGGATCAGGACCGTCTACCCCCAAATTAATGCGGATGGCAAGGTACCTTTTTTATCAATGTCAGAATTCCCTGTTTGATAATCTTTTTTCCCAGTGAAAACATGACGAATCGGTAGCCAGTAGCAAATATTGTGCTTTTAAAAAATCTGCGCGTAATAAATAAACAGAACATATTCCAGCAAAAATCGTGGATGACCCCCTATTGAATTTTCAAAATTATAATCATCTCATCGCTATTCTTAATCACCCCCCAACGCCAATACTGGTGACAACACGGTGGTTAATGGCCGAAATAAAAATAATCGGAACAGCGCATGTATCACAGCAAAGCGTCGATGAAGTGCGGGTGGCGATTGAGGAATATAAACCGGATGTCGTTGCAATTGAACTTGACCAGTCGCGCTATGCTGCCTTAAAAAAGCAGGGCCGGGATCCTTCGGTAAATGATGTCCTTGAAGTAAAAAATTTCAATACTCTTCTGGTCCAGTGGCTGATGGCATATCTCCAGCGCAAGATCGGTTTTGATGTCGGGGTTGAGCCCGGAGCCGAGATGAAAGCGGCGATCGAAGAGGCAGAACGATGCGGCATTGCCATTGCACTGGTAGACCGGGATATACGCCTTACACTCCTTCGCTTCTGGAATGCAATGGGTTTTTTAGAGAAATTAAAGATGATCTGGGCACTGGTCATCTCCATTGCGGAAATTGACAACGGACAGGAGATTGATATCGAATCGCTCAAGCAGCAGGATGTCATCGATATGGTTATGGTGGAATTCCGTAAATTCTCTCCCAACGGGGCCCGTGCACTGATCGATGAGCGTGACGCATATATCGCTCACCAGCTGGTCCTGTTAAAAGTGCAGCGCCCCGAAGGACGTATCCTCGCGGTTGTGGGTGCCGGGCACCGGCAGGGAATTGAAAATTATATCATAAACCCGGCGAGTCTGCCCCCGTTCGATTCACTTACACGGGAACCTAAATCCTTCCCGTGGGCAAAAATCTTCGGTTTTACGGTCACTGCACTATTTGCATTCCTGCTCGCCGCAATTGCATTTTCCGGCGTCGGGTGGGGAGTACTGCTCTATGCCTTCCTCTTCTGGGTGATCATTCATGGCGTGCTTGCGGCAATCGGTACTCTCGCAGCTGGCGGACATCCGTATTCAGCCCTAACCAGTTTTGCCGTGGCATGGATGACTTCGCTCAACCCCATGCTTCATTCCGGCTGGATCGCCGCATTTGTTGAAGCCAAAGTCAGGAAACCCCCTATGTCGGATTTCCGGAAGATCTATGATGCCCAATCCCTTACTGAGATGGCAAGAATCCCCCTCTTCAAAGTGGTTCTGGTTGCGGCCCTGACCAACCTGGGCAGCCTGCTGGGCACGGTGCTGTACTTCATCTTTGTCTTTCCCGTGCTCGGGATCGATCCAGGTGTGGTAATATCCACCGGTATCCAGAATATGTGGACCTGGATTACCCATCTCATCTGATTTTTTAATTTCTCTCTGGACTGAAAAGATCTGGAGATACAATAATTGGTTTTTAACCGAATCGGAAATTTTCTTCATTATTCTGAAAGAAGGATTTTTTATATTTGCGGTACCGGACGGCAAATACATTGCATTATCTTTTTTGCAGTGCTGCAATTTCGCAGTCTATCCAGTCCTGCACCACGAGTTTCATATCCTTTTTTGTCATGCCAGGCCAGTACTTTATCCGAATTTCTCTTTCGAGCAGAGTCAAGATCGGTTGCACCAGGGAAAAATACGCCTCATGAGTAGTAAATCCCCCGTTTCTATCCACATGAAGCAGGACGAGCTGGTTCAGGTGGCTCATCTCATCCGTCTCATCGATGAGTCGTTCCAAGGTTACACTTCCGGAAAAATCTGAAGTTGGTGTATCGCATACCGGTTCCGGATTAAGGCAGGTGGATGAACCTTCAGGAGGAATGTCTTTTTCTGTCACGTGATTTTCCCCGGGAATGATGTATTTGCCGATAATTTCTCCAAAATTAATACGATGAATAATATGATAAAAAAAGTTCTCTTTTTTTGGGATAAATGCATTGGTGTCAGGATAATCCTGCAAAATATTTATCCTGCCAGCGTGCTTTTGATAGTTTAACAGACTTGTTACTGGTGAAACCATGTCAAGCTCAGCACTGCTGGTCATTGAAGGGCTCTGGTGGACTCCGGAGCAGAAACCCAAACGCCCCTCGGTTCTGCTTTTTTTAGAGGGGCTGGAAAGTATCCAGGGTGATTTCAATATCTATTATGCGAATTTTTATGAGAAGACCGGGTTCCGCCATGCACTTGAAGATGACCTGACCAATACCCGCGAGGACCGGCTTTTCCTGTATGTTGCAGCGCATGGGACCGGCAAACGGATTGGGGGATTAAAAGCCAAGACAGGCATGAAACTCCCTGCGATGTTCAAGGCCGTCAGAAATGCCGCAAATTATTCCAATATCGAAGGTGTGCTCATTGGCTCGTGCAGTGTGGGTAACAATATCGATGATTTCATTTCAACGACAAAAAATTCACATATTGCGTGGATCTTCGGGTACACCTGCGAGATCGGGTGGATGGCAAGCACGCTCATTGATGTCTCGATATTCGAGCACCTGATGGGATTAAAAAAAAGCGATCTTAAAAACCGGAAAAAAATTCTTGATGCCTTTGAAAAAGCTCTCAGGCGCTTTAATGGAGAATATATCCTTTGCAAGGAAAAGGGAAAGAGCATTCCTTTAAAAGATGCGATCACGCTTGTTGTGCAGCCCCGCAGTATAGGATGCAAGGCACAGGATGAGACCAGTGCCCTGATGGAACGACTCGGCTGGAAAAAATAAGCTGCGGTTATTGATCCGGTTGTAAAACAAAAAATGCCGAAAAATTATACCGGCTTTACTTTTATTTCCGGCTTGGGCAGGAACGGGATGATTGAAGCAGCAATCTTTGCAATATCCATGGACTGGAGCACGACCCTGCCCGGGCCAGTGAGGGTCGTGACAAAGAGACCTTCGCCTCCGAATAGTGCGGTAGTAATACCACCGGCAAGGGCGATATCATATTTAACCGTGTCTTCAAAACCGACAACGAGCCCCGTCTGAACTTTGATAACCTCGTCGGGTCTTAACGTCATTTCGATAATATCCCCGCAGCAGTGCAGGAAAGCGGTACCGTTACCGTTCATGCGCTGGAGGATGAATCCTTCACCCCCAAAAAGACCGGCACGAATTTCTTCCGTGAACGCGATGTCCAGTTCGACCGACTCCTCGCAGCAGAGGAATGAACTTTTCTGTGCGATAAATTCCTTGCCGGGTGCGACATTGACGGTGAAAATTTTTCCCGGCATGGTACCGGCAAACGATACAAATCCCGCTGCATTCTGGCACGTGAACTTTGTGAGGAAGACACTCTCACCTATAACGGCTCGTTTCAGCCCGGAGATGATCCCGCCTTTGAGCTGGCTCTCCATGACCATCGTGCCGCTCATGTTCACCATCGATCCTGCCTCGGCAAAGATTCCTTCGCCCGGCAGCAGGTCGATCTTTGCCATCTGCAGGTTGTTGCCTATGATCTCGGATTTCATAATATTCCTTAACAGAACATTCACCGGAGAAGGAGAAATGTGTTTGGGATTTTTTTAGTGTGAAAAAATTATTTTAAAAATGTGTGTGAGAATTTTTTGATATTTTTTTAAAAATTTAAAACGGTTTCAAGATCCGGTCACGAAAATATTTGAGGACTGCTGATGATCCAAAACATGACCGTAAATTGCATAGGGATTATAACTATTTTTATTGTTTGGGTGTAAAGCTTTTTGGCTTCACGCGTTTTTTGAAAAAAAATCATGAACTTAAAAAAATTAAAATTATCCGGGAGCAATTCCGGATCGCGACCTGGAGGACCTGTACTATTACCCGACACCGACATCCGTCGGAGACCCCCACCTTAAGTGGGGGTCCAGGCCTCAATTTAGTGCCAAATTTGCGGAAGTTAAGTGCCAAAATTTTTTAAAAAACGCATTTTGCTCTAGTTTGACTGGATTAGGCATAAAGCGGGCTCTAAAAAAGTGCGCTAATAGACCCTATTGGGATGGTCGATCGTTTGGCGGATGGGCTGAAGTAGGTGGAAAATGAAAAGAAGGCCTGTTTTTAGGGGTCGTAAGGGAGAATCATCTCGTCGGCAACCGTCGTAAATATTGGCGATCTGCCCGGGTTTGAGATCATTGAAGACCTGCACTCTCCCAACCTTACTTCTCCGTCAGAGACCTCCTTGCCGCAATGTGGTCGAGGGCTTAAAAAAATGCGGAATTCGTGTAAAACGGAGCTATATCTTTTTTGAATCCTTCAACTCTTCCCCAGATTGGCTGATTGAGAGGGTTATCGTGCCCGGAAAAGTGCGTTATTAGACCCTATTGGTTGGCCGATCTCTTGGTCGATCAATAGATACCAGGGAAAAGGAAAAAGAACGGGGATTTTGTGGATAGGGAATGTAGTTCCTCTAAAGGTCGACAATAGATAATTTATATATTTCTGGTAACTTATCTCTCTGTCGTCAAAACAAGCCTTAATACCTTAACGCAACCAAACTTGTGCAGATGAACGGGACAAAACTTGCCGGCGGCCCAACGCAGGACGAGATCATGGCAGTCTCCCTTTTCAAACTGGGACTGCACAAGACTGATACCGTCATTGAGATCGGTTGTGGTACCGGCAAGGTCTCGGTTGCGATGGCAAAAGTTGCAAAAAATGTATACTCGCTCGACAAGCGGAAAGAAGCAGTATCGCTTGCAACAGAAACCGCACGGACTGCCGGAGTGCATAATATCGAATTTTTCTGCACGGAAGCTGCGGATTTTCTCAAAAACGATCAGATATTTGACTGTGCATTCCTTGGCGGCACAAAACATCTGGCAGAGATCCTTCCTATTCTGGCAAAGAACGTGAAGCGGACGATTGTGATCAACGCAGTCATGGTGAGCACACTCGAACGGGCGGTGACAATGTTAAAAGAACTCGGGATATTTACCGAAGTTGTGCAGGTGCAGGTCTCGCGATCGTACGATATTGCTGACAGTATCATGTTCCGGCCAATAGATCCCGTCTTTATTATTGTCGGAAGAGGAGCAGCATGCTCATAGGTCTTGGCCTAGGACCCGGGAACCCGGAACTTCTCACGCTACGGGCGGTCCGGCTCCTCAAAGAAGCGGATACCGTTTTTGTCCCGGGAAGGATCGCCCATGATCTCGTTGCCCCGTACCGCGAACCGGTCATGCTCGATTTCCCGATGACTGATGACGAAGCAAAAATCCGCGAGTGTCTCAAAGAGAATGCAAAGAAAATCGCACCCGTTGCAAAAGATGGTCTTGCAGTTTTTGGCATCCTTGGCGACCCGAATTTCTTTTCCACGTTCTCCCGGCTCTGCGATGTCATTGACGAAACGCATCCCGGCATCGGGTACCGGACGGAACCCGGCATCAGTTCCATCACCGCGTTTGCTGCTGCAGCCGGCGTTTCCATCAATGAAGGATTCACGGTTTCGGATGGGACGGTTTCGGACTCAAAAATCCTCTTAAAAGTGCGCAAGCCAAAAGAGCGGGCCGGCCAACTCCGTGCCGAGGGTTACCGGCAGTTTGTCCTTGTCGAGCGGATGTTCTTTGGGGACATGAAAATCTACCGGGACGATATGCTCCCGGAAAAGAGCGATTACATGAGCGTGATGTATGCCCGGAAATAATCCTGATAAACTCATCTGGTTTGTCGGGGCCGGTCCTGGCGATCCCGAGCTGATCACGGTCAAAGGAAAAGCCCTGCTCGACCGGGCAGACGTGCTGCTCTACGCGGGCTCGCTGGTCAACCCCGTTCTGGTTGCTTCAAGTTCCGCTAAGGAGAAAGTGGACAGCTGGGGCATGCATCTTGACGATATGATCGCTCTCATGGCCGATCGCGTGCAAAAGGGAAAGACGGTTGTCCGGCTCCACTCCGGTGATCCGGCACTGTACGGCTCGATCGTTGAACAGATCGCTGAGCTCCGGAAAAAGGGCATTACGGTCCGGATCGTGCCGGGAGTATCTTCGGTTTTTGCCGCAGCAGCTGCACTCACGACCGAGTTCACGCCACGGGGGGTTTCAGAAACCCTGATCATCACCCGCCCGGCCGGAAAAACACTTGAGAAAGACTACATCGCAGAACTCTCGCAGTACCCGGCTACCATGGCCTTCTTCCTCGGCAGCGAGCATTTTTTTGATATCACCGAAAAACTTGCATGCCCGAAAGATACACCGGCTGCAGTGATCTTCCATGCCTCGTGGCCCGACCAGCAGGTCATCTCCGGCACCGTTGCTGATATTGCACAAAAGGCGCAGGCTGCCGGCATCACAAAAACCGCGTTGCTCATTGTGGGTAAAGCGGTCAAAGGTACGGAATCCGGTTACCAGCGATCGCATCTCTATTCATGACCGAGACTGTTGTCATTGCACTTGCCCGTTTCATGCCGGAAGCAGAACGGATTGCTGGGTTCTTACATGCCCCATGTCATGAATATACTCCGGATATCTTTTCCAAACATTTTTCCAGTGCCCGCAGGATCGTTGCCCTGATGTCGATGGGTATTGTAGTGCGGAAGATCGCCCCGTTACTCTCGGACAAATGGACGGATCCGGCCATTGTGGTCATCAGCCCGGATCTCCGGCATGCAATCCCGCTGCTCGGTGGCCATCATGGGGCAAATGCACTCGCAAAGGAGTTAGGCGCACTGGGCATACTGCCCGTGATTACGACTGCCACCGAAGCAACGGGCCGGGATTCTGTTGAAGCGATTGCAGAACGGTATGGATGCGATATTGTAAACCGCGACTCCACCCGGCAGGTGAATGCAGCGATGCTGGATGCTGACGTCCCTGTGCATGCAGTGCAGAGTCCCGGCATTGTGATCGCCGGTCCCGGTGTTTCCCTGCTGGTAAAAAAAGGTGAATACACCCTTGGCGTGGGTTGCCGGAAAGGGGTCAATTCTGAAGAAGTGATCGACGCGATACAGGAAGCGCTCTCATCTGCCGGCATCACAAAAGAGGATGTGCTGGTCTATGCAACCACGGTAAAAAAGTTCAACGAGATCGGGCTCACCGATGCAATCACGGCACTTTCTGGCAATTTAATATTCCTTGACGATGAAACAATAAACGCCCAGACAGGAACGTCTCCCTCCAAAGCCACCCGACTCGGGCTTTTGGGAGTTGCAGAACCCTGTGCGCTTGCCGTTGCAAAGAGAAAAACGCTGGTCATGGGAAAGAAAGTTTACGGGAGAGTTACCGTTGCCATCGCACACTGAAAAAAAGGGAAGTCTTGCCATTGTCGGTCTCGGACCTGGCAGGAGGGAATACATGACCGCCCGGGCACTTAAGGCGATTGCCCGGGCTGATTACGTGATCGGCAATGCCTCCTACCTCGAGCCGCTTGAACCGCTGCTTGCCGGAAAGAATGTGATCCGGAGCTCAATGGGAAAAGAGGTGGAACGGGCACAGCAGGCCATTGACCTTGCAAAAATCCATGTTGTTGCCATCGTATCCGGCGGCGATGCTGGTGTATACGGCATGGCCAGTATCGTGCTCGAAGTACTCGAGCATAGCGGCATCGAGATCGATGTGGAAGTCATACCGGGAGTTACAGCAGCAAATGCCGGGGCATCGACCCTCGGTTCGCCGCTCTCCGGCGATTTTGCAGTGATCAGCCTTTCAGACCTGTTAACCCCGCTTGAAGTGATCGAGCAGCGCCTCGAAGCGGTCTTCTCGGTCGGCATACCGGTCGTCCTCTACAACCCGAGGAGCCGGGGCAGGCCGTACAACTTTGCCGTAGCAATAGAGCACGCCCGGAAATATCTCCCGCCCGAGACCCCCGTGGCACTCGTAAAGAATGCCCTGCGGGACAAAGATGAAGAGAAGATTGTCACTATGCTCAAAGACATTGAGCAGGTAATGGACCAGGTTGACATGCACACGACCGTGTTCATTGGCGGGAACGAGAGCAGGATATGGAGGATGGGAAACAATGTCAAAGGAATCATCACACCACGCGGATACCACCGCAAGTACGTATATTGATCCGGGCGCCGATACAAAGGAAGGCTATGCGATCTCGCAAAAATCCCGGGCGCTCGCCCGAAAGATGGTGGGAAACGCAACCGTGGAAGACCGGATTCGCCAGCGGTGCTCCATAGCGGTTGGCGATTTTTCCATGGCGGACCTTCTCCGGTTCAGCAACGACCCCATCCCCGCTGCACTCAAAGCTCTTGAGGCGGGTGCGCCGATAATCACTGATATCCGCATGGTACAGGTAGGTATCCAGAAGAAAGGGCATACGAGCGAAGTCTGCTGTGCGCTCGATTATGGAGCGGATATTGTGAAAGAACGGGGCATTACCCGAAGTTCCGCGGGGTTCATTGCCCTGAAAGACCGCCTTCCTGGTTCCATAGTTGTTATCGGCAATGCGCCGTCAGCCCTGCTCATGCTCTGTGACTTTGTCAAAGAGGGCATCCGCCCGGCAGCCATTATCGGGACCCCGGTCGGGTTTGTCAATGCAGCCGAGTCCAAAGAAGTCCTGCGGACAACCAATATCCCGTCCATATCCAATGAAGGAACCCGGGGCGGTACGCCGGTTGCCGTAGCTGCGATCAATGAGTGCATCACTATCTTTATCGAAGGCTCAAAGGTATGAGAGATCCGGTCACCGGTTTTGAATATCCTGGCGCATGGGTGGAACGGTGTAACGTCCCGGCACAACTCCTGCTCGCAGAGCAGGGCCTTGCAGTCCTCACATCTTCAGGAACCGTGCTCAGGCGCGGGTTTACCACCGGCACCACCGCTGCTGCAGCATGCAAGGCGGCAGTCCTCTCCCTTTCCGGTGCGATAATCACTTCCGTCACCATTCACATTCCCTGCGGGCTTACCGTAAAAGTACCGGCGGATGCCTATGCAGGAAAATCATCGTGTAAAAAATATGCCGGGGATTATCCATCTGACCTGACTGCCGGCCTGAATTTTGTGGCTGAAGCATTTCCCGTTCCCGAAGGCACCTACTTCCTGCTGGGTGATGGTATCGGCAGGTTTTCCCGTGACACACCCCGTTACCGGAAAGGAGATCCCGCAATCAGCCCGGCACCTCTTGCCTGCATACATGCATCGATACAGGAAGCGGTTGAAGAGTTGGGGCTTTACGGAATCAGGGTGATACTCCATGTCCCTCACGGTGCAGAAGTGGGTAAAAAAACCTTAAACCCCCGCGTAGGCGTGGAAGGCGGGATCTCGATTCTCGGTACCACGGGACTGGTCGAACCGTGGGACGATCATCTTGAGGAATCAGTCTGTGGCCGGGTATCTGCTGCCCAAAACCCGGTAATTACAACCGGGCGTATCGGGCTCCGGTATGCCCGGCTGCTCTTTCCGGACCGGGAAGTAATCCTTGTTGGCGGCAAGATAGGCGCTGCCCTTGATGCAGCGCAGGGAGAGATTATTCTCTGCGGGTTACCGGCCCTGATTCTCCGCCATATCAATCCGGGGATACTGGAAGGCACCGGGTTTTCAACTGTTGAAGAGTTTGCCGCTTCTCCCGCATTCCTGCCCGTAATGCGGACAACACTTGCCGGTTTTAAAAAAGAGCGACCCAATGTTCATGTTATGCTCGTAGACCGGAATGGTGTGGTAATCGGGGAGAGTCTATGAAAATTGTTGGTGTCGGCTGTGGGCCCGGGATGCTCACGGAAGAGGCGATGGTCCGAATCGCAGCGGCAATGACGATCTATGGCTCTGACCGGGCAATCGGGATCGCACGACCGCATATCCAGCCGGGGTGCGTGGTCAGGACCATCGATGATTTCAAGTCTCTTCATACGCTGCCCGAAGATGCTGTTATCCTTTCAACCGGTGATCCCATGCTTGCCGGTCTCGGGTACCTTTCCGGTGACGTAACCCCGGGTGTATCTTCACTTCAAGTGGCCGCGGCCCGGCTGCACATACCCCTCTCCCGCATAGCGGTAGTTGTTGCGCATGGCAGGGGTCATGAAAAGGGTATGCAGGAAACGCTTGAGGAAGTGCAGCGGGGAAAAATTGTCTATCTCCTTGCCGACCCGAAATTCGATGTCGGAGAATTGTATCGTCGCTTGTTGGTTCTGGACTGCCGTCCGCTTCGGATAGCGGTCTGTGAGAACTTAGGATATCCTGATGAGCGCGTTGATAAAGGAGAAATCGCAGCGCCACCCGTACCAAAAGCGGATCTCTACTCGCTGGTCGTTGGAAATTTTTAAAATAAATTGTGACATTATTCCCACTTCAGTAGTCATTCCAGGAACTTTTGAAAAATTTCCGCAAAAACATTAATCAGATCCCCTTAATTTTGGCAATTTTGCCCCAAAAGAAAACGGAGTTAACGGCGATCGAAAAAACCCCTAATCCGGGCATTTTGCGGGATTTGTTTTCTGGATCTCTCCAATATGAGCTCCGATTATATGAAAACAGACACCTGTTCGATCGAAAACTCCGGGAGTATTTGTATGAACAGGGGGTCCGGAGCACATCAAAGAAACATAAGATTGGGCAATTTGCCTGTTACAAAAGATACACTATTCTGAGCCTTATACGGGCTCCGATTGCCATTTTCCTGATCCAGTTTTCGGATTTTTGGGGAGGGGTGTCAACATCACGGAGAAAAAACGATTAAATCGCTTATTTTCGAAAAATAAGCGTTTTAAATCGAATAAAACCTGTTAAATTAGCGGGCTTCTGATGGTCACTTTTATTGACACATAGTTCAGGGGGTTTTTAAGGAAAAACTGCCTGCAAATGCCCTTGGTTGCCCACTATCGAGTTCACGTCGGAGAATTTGGGTTTTTTTGAGGCTTGTCTGGTTTTTCGAGTGGGGGGATAATTCTGGTTTGTGGAGGGGGGCATGTACCGTTTTTTCGAAAAATATTATCCGGATTTTTCTCACACGATAAAAAAAATAAGAAATGCTTTTGGCTGGAAATTTTTTTAATTTTTTCCGGTAGTATTCCACTGGAATACTGCATCCGGACAACAAGCTTTTTTCCTGACAGATTTGATAATGAAGTAAGGAATGAGTGTATCTATGGATAAAGCAACCAAAATGCAGTTAAGCGTCATGTTCTTTGTGATCGGTTTAGCGATGATGCTCATGCAGGATTTAAAACGCCTCGACACCATTAACCTTGGCTTTTCCCTGCCGTTTGCAATAATGTTCTATATCGGCCTGATCTTCATGGTTATCGGGTATTATCTCAAATGATCCGGGATCTGACTGCAACTCAGGCCTTGACCGGTAAAACTATCTCTTTTTTATTTTCCCGCTATCCGTTGTTTCCGGTTTTTTGTCTAAACTGATTTTGATCTCGCACTGGCGATCACCCGTACACATTGACCGGACATATCGTGCGGAATAGTCTTTCTTTAAGGCTGGGACCGTAGTGAGCGTGAGGGCCATACAGCGGGGAAAGGTATGCTCCCCGGTTGCACCGAGCTCATATCCGGTATCAAAGAACGGGCAGCGTTTGATAAGAATCACGGAACCATCATCAGATACATCGATGGTTTCGCTCTTGTAGTCCGGGCCAAACAATATGGCCATGACCGTACGCATACTCTCTGCCAGATCGTGTGCGTTCCCGACAGGTAACGCGAGATCCCGGACGATTGAAAATGCCCTGTAGGAGAGCTCGATCCAGATTTCCCGCTCGATCTCATCATATTTTTCTCCCAGTATCTTTCGGAATGCAACATCATACATTGCAGGAACCCGGGCAGCATACTCTGCAGCAAGCCGCCACTTGACATCATCGGGAATGGATTTGAGATCCGGCATCAGGGCATCTCCTCAATTACTCGTGTATAGGAAATCAGGTTATTTCAATTGTTGTCTGGCGGCATTTTTACGTTTTCTTTTTTCGGATATGTCAGGAAACAAGGGAATAACGGTTTTGCAGGCAGCGGATGAAACCCTCGTTTTCCAGTGTCGTGATAATCCGAAAAATCCGGTCTGGATCCTCTCTGGATGCAGCCACAATTTCATGCATTGTAAGATGGGGGGTTCCTAAGAGTAATGCAATAATCCTGCCACGGATCCTCCGGTCCGATCCTTCAAAGGGGGACTGTTTTGTGTAATGGGCGCTCCTCCGGTTTGGATTTGCAACAATTTTTTTAAGCAAGGCACCGAGGTCCATCAGTGCCCAGTACCATATCCGGGGATTATCACGATATACAGCCCTCTCAACAAGCGGGAGTATTTCCGCATCGCTCACGGATGCAGCATCAGAAAAAAAGAAGTGGATGAACACTCTGCGGATATTGGTCTCAATGAATACGACCGGCATATTGAAAGCAAATGCGCAGATCGATGAAGCGGTTGCCCTGCCAATGCCGGGAAACGTCGCAAGCGTATCAGCATCTGCCGGTATCACTCCGCCGAATTCATTCATCACCCGTTGTGCACATTTCTGGAGGGATATCGCCCGCCGGTTATATCCCATACCCTGCCATACTGCAAGGATATTTGCCAGCGGGGCTTGTGCGAGCGTAGCAAAATCAGGAAAGGCTGCGAGAAATTCCGGGTATTTTATCATAACACGCTCCACCTGCGTCTGCTGGAGCATAATCTCAGAGACCAGGATATTGTAAGGATCAGTGGTATTGCGCCACGCCATTGTGCGGCCATGCTGGTGGTAATAGTCAAGTACCATCAGTTGGAACTCTGAAATTCCCGTAACCGTATCAAATTTCTGGGAAAATATGCAATCATCCTCTTCCGGGGTTGTCTGTTGAACAGGTTTTATGGATCTCATAGGGAAAACGGATGATATTTTTTAACATACGATGTTTCCGGGCATGAATAATAATGATTCAGATCGTGACAAAACCGATTATTGTTCCCGATTTATACATTGTTTCAGAAAAAAACTAGAACATGGAACGGGTTAAAGGATCTAGGTACGCTTGAACATCGCATCGAGATCTGCCCTGCTGAACCTTATGATCGTTGGCCTGCCATGCGGACAGGTAAATGGATTCTGCGTAAGCCTCAGCTGATTGATGATGCGTTGGCATTGTTCATGGGTACATACCGTACCAGCCTTGATCGCACCACGGCATGCGATAATCCGGGTAAGTTTTTCCCGGTTGTTCACCGAACGCGAAACATTACTGCCGACCAGATCGCTGATGATCTCATCAATAACTGCGGTATCTTCCATCCTGCCGAGTACCACCGGCACCGCTCGTACAAGGAAGGAGGTTTTGCCGAATTCTTCCAGCACAAATCCCTCCTGTGCCAGGGACGGGAGAAGGTCCCGCAGGAGGGATGCTTCTCTTGGAGTGCAATGGATGATCACCGGGGAGATGAGTTCCTGGGACACGGGACCGGACCGTGAACGGGCGATCACCTGTTCATAGAGAATGCGTTCATGGGCAGCGTGCTGGTCGATGAGCATCAGTTCATCGGTTACGGTGCGGGCGAGGATATAGATCCCGCCAAACTCTCCGATGACTTCCATTGCAGGGAGATGGGACGGTACCGGGGTGAGCCCGGTCACGAGCTCTGTCTGGCGGAGACGTTCATCGGAGTCAATGGTTCCCGCATGTGTAGATTCACAGACGCCAGAGGGTTCCGGACCCGCCGGGATGTATTGCCGGGCCGGTTTACTATCCGGGTAATCCGGGAGAGATATCGGTGACTGAGCAGGGGATTCTACTGCCGGGATCAGGTCATGACTGAGCAAGGCGTCCGATATTGCTTTTTTTATTATTTCGGTAACCTCTTTTTCCCGGGAAATACGCACCAGTTTTTTTGTCGGGTGGACGTTCACATCCACAAGCCCGATATCGATCTGCAACGAGAGGAATGCAACCGGGAACCGGTCTTTGGCAAGAAGGGTGCCATAGCCGGCCCGGACGGCCCCGTTGATGAGGGAGGAGGAGATAAAGCGCCCGTTGATGGATACCAGCATCCGCGCAGCATCCTTTCGGGACAGAGCCGGGCGCGAAATATGTCCGGCCAACTTCATAATAGGAACCGATGCATCGACCGGGATGAGGTGCTCTGCCGTGTCCGTACCAAACAAGCGGGCGATTGTATCGAGAGGGCGCGTTGAACGATCGGTCACCATCTGTTCACGGTTGTTGTAAAAGAGACGGAATGATATTTCCGGATGGGAAAAACAGACTCCTTCCATGATCGTGTGGATATGAGCAAGTTCCGTGTTGACGCTTTTCAAGAATTTTTTCCGGGCCGGGGTATTGAAAAAAAGATCTTCAACAAGGATGCTGGTACCTTCCGGAGCTCCAATACCTATCGTTTCAGTTACCGTACCCCCAGCAACTACCATTCTTGTGCCGGCAACAGTTCCCGAACCGTGGAGCTTGGTGACCAGCGTCACGCGGGACACTGCGGCAATACTGGCGAGGGCTTCGCCACGGAAACCAAGGGTCCGAATGACATCGAGATCTTTGATATCGGTGATCTTGCTGGTCGCGTGCGGTACAAATGCAAGTGCAGCATCCTGAGGTGACATGCCACACCCGTCATCAGTGATACGTATGGAGTTGATTCTGCCATCCGATGCAGAGAGATCTATGCGGATAGTGCGGGCCCCGGCATCGATGGCATTCTCGACCAGCTCCTTGACCACAGATGCCGGGCGCTCCACTACTTCTCCGGCCGCGATCTTGTTAACCGTTGACGGGTCAAGGACATGGATAACCGGGGGGGTCTCTTTGCTGCTCATGGCGTGGTATTCCGGTCCAGCGTCTTTTTCAGTTCGGCAATCTTTGCGAGAGCCTGCATGGGCGTCATCTCATCCGGGTTGATCCGGGCAAGTGCCCGGAGTGTGGGGTGTTCGGCAGGAATGGGACTTTCCGCACGGTCATCGACAAGGAGGATCTGCGTATAGCGCTGGGGACGGGTGCCGGCAGGCACGGCCCGGTTCATGCTGTCAGACAGGAGCACTTCTGCCCGTTCGGTTACTTTTTTTGGTATTCCTGCCAGCCGGGCAACGTGGATACCATAACTCTTGTCCGTAGCGCCGGGGATGAGTTTTCGTAAAAAGACCACTTCTTCTTTGGTTTCCTTAACGGCAAAATGATAATTTTTCACCCGTTTGAGCTGCTCTTCCATGGCGATCAGCTCGTGGAAGTGCGTGGCAAAAAGCGTCTTGGGTCCGGTCGTTGTCTTTCCGTGCAGGAATTCCAGCACCGCTTTTGCAATCGAGCAGCCGTCCACCGTGCTCGTTCCTCTGCCGATCTCATCGAGAATCACCAGGCTTCTGGAAGTGAAATTGTTGAGGATATTTGCCAGTTCGAGCATCTCGACAAAAAAGGTACTCTGCCCGCTTGCGAGGTCGTCAAATGCCCCCACCCGCGTGAAAACCCGGTCAAGGATGCCGATGCCGGCGTGGCGGGCGGGGACAAAACTCCCGGCCTGTGCCATGATGCAGCAGAGGGCGACCGTGCGCATATATGTGGACTTGCCTGCCATGTTGGCCCCGGTGATGATCATGATCTGGGTCTGGCTGCCCGAAAGTTCGGTATCATTGGGGACAAATCCTCCCGCAACGCCCTGCTCAACCACCGGGTGACGCCCGTCACGGATCATGATCGCGTCACCGTCATTGAGCTGCGGGCGCACATAGTCCCGGGTCTGGGCAACTTCGGCCAGCGCTGCAGCAACATCGAGTGTTGCGATACCTGCGGCAATTGACTGGAGGGCATCAACCTGTTTCTGCAGGGTTTCTATAAGAGAGGTATAGAGCTCCCGTTCGAGCGCAAGTACCCGCTCATCGGCATTCGTGATGAGGGTCTCTTTCTCCCGGAGTGCGGGAAGCGTGTACCGTTCACCGGTCGCCGTGGTCTGTTTGCGTTCATAATGCGCCGGAACAAGGTGCAGGTTGGGCTTGGTGATATCGATGTAATAGCCAAAGATCCGGTTGTACCCGATTTTCAATGATTTGATACCCGTCAGCTCCCGTTCGTTTGCCTGCAGTTCAACAATCCAGTCCTTGCCGGAATGCAGGACAACAGTGATCTCATCGAGCGCCGGGGAATAGCCACGCCGGATCACGCCGCCATTGCGGGCGATTACCGGGGGTTCGTCAACGATTGCTCTCTGTATAAGATCAATGGTCTCCGGAAGATCCCGGATCTGTTCGAGCGCTTCCTGCAACAACCGGGGCGGGTTTTTGTCAGCGTGTTCCGCTAATGGTTTCCTGAGCTCCGGCAGCGTCCGGAGAGAATCTGCAAGGGCGAGGAGATCCCGTGGCCCGGCATTGCCGTATGCAATACGGGCGGCAATCCGTTCAATATCCGCGACACGGGTGAGATGAGAACGAAGGGAAAGCCGTTCTGCGGTATGTCCTGCAAGATATTCGACCGCATCGAGGCGGTTATTGATCGTGTTAATGTCGGTGAGCGGGCGGGTGAGATGACGGCTTAAGAGCCGGCTGCCCATCGGGGTTTTTGTGAGATTTACGCTGGAGAAGAGGGTTGCGCCTTTTGATCCCCCGCGAATGCTCTCCATCACTTCGAGATTGCGCAGGGTGATGGCATCAAGCATCATGCTCTGGGCTGATGTGCGCTGTGACATGCTGGAGATATGGGGGAGCGGGGAGTACTGGGTCTCCTGTGCATAGGCAAGCGCTGCGCCGGCAGCACCTATCGCAGCCGGTTCACCGTCACACCCATACCCGGCCAGCGAACTCACGCGGAAGTGGGATGTTAAGAGACGGTTTGCCCGTTCCTCATCAAATTGTGCATCCGGCACCCGCGAGACCAGAACCCCGCGCTCCTGTATCCTGTCTTTCAAATCCTCCGTTACTGTGAATGGCAGGATGCATTCTGCCGGATGATACCGGGCTATTTCTGACAGGAGGTTCTGGTGATGGTCGTCCTGGTCAATGGTGGTGACAAAAAATTCTCCGGTTGATATATCGAGAAGCGCAATCCCCCACGATTTTTTCCGGTCGTCAGGACAGATGGCCATCAGGTACGTGGCTGCGGATGAGGATAGCATGGATGAATCGATTACCGTGCCGGGAGTAATCACCCGCACAATCTCCCGCTTTACGATCCCTTTTGCCGTTTTGGGATCTTCGACCTGATCGCAGATTGCTACCTTGTAACCTTTGCTGATCAGCTTTGCAATATAACCATCAATCGCGTGATAGGGTACCCCGGCAAGCGGAATGGGATTGTCACCGATCTTTGACCGGGATGTGAGCACGATCTCCAGTTCCCGGGAAATGATCTTTGCATCTTCTTCAAAGGTTTCATAAAAATCACCGATACGAAACAGGAGGACGGTATCTGCAAATTTTTCCTTGAGCTCACGGTACTGTCGCATTACCGGGGTTAGGCGGGGACCTGCCAGTGCATCATCGGGTTCTGCCTGTGGAGACTCACGGACCATGGGTGCAGAAATGTAGCCTTCCGGATCAATTAATACCGATCTTTCATGCATTCGATGTTCATGGAGCGTTGCGGTAGAGACATACAATGATAAGGGGAGACGAAAGCACCAGTGCTATCAGCCCGAAGCCAAGTCCGAGCGCAAAACCCATTCCAATGATACCTGCAATCTCTGAAAGAATACTGACAGCCCATGGGATCTGGCTCCAGATTACAAGCAAGCCCGAGACTGCAAGGATGCATATTCCAATCGCTGCATTCCTGAAATCCTGCATACTCGGCGCCACCGAAAGGATGAGGCTGAGGACCAGGTAAAGGTAGAGAAGGAACCATGCATTGAACTGCACTACAAGGTTCCGGGTAAATATCCCCAGAATCCCCCCTCCCATGAGTATCACGGTATCGGGCGAATCGATGGAAAGCGGAAGATTGGGAAACGAACAGCCGAAATACGTTGAAAAAAGCCATGTGCACAACGAGAGGACAAGCGGGATGCAGAAGAGCGGTGCGGTGCTGATAACAACATCGCCGATTACCGGAATTACCGGCGGGCTGTGGGTTACAGATCCGCCCTCTTTGGAAAAAAGAACCACGTTACGGATTTTTGCACCGGTGAGCAGACAACCAAGGATATGAGTGCATTCATGGACTACAACGCCGGGTGCACGCAGGAAATAGTAAAAAAACCTGACAGGCATACACCGGGCCCAGAGAAAATCCAGTGCCAGCGATAAGAGTATCACAACAATGCCAGTAGCGATGACAAGGAGAAAACCGGCAGATTCCATGAAATAATCCTTAATCTGTACTGTTGGGGGCTTTTATTAAAATATGAGCGATGATTGTACGGAACTGCTGAAAGGTTCATCATGTGAGACCCACCATAAGACAAAATTCCGCCAGAATGGTTCATCAATTCCATACGTAAACGATTCGCAATCAGCACCATCTTTTTTACCAGTTAATTCCTATAGTATATGGCGCCTCAGTGGCTTAGTTGGCAGAGCGGCTGACTTGTAATCAGCAGGTCCCGTGTTCAAATCACGGCTGAGGCTTTTTTTAATCTCATTACAAAAATTTTAAAAAAAATTCACTCCGAAAAAAGAGTGAATTACTGTATGAGATCCCAGTGCAACGGAGTTCCCCTACAAATACTCTTTTTCGCTCGTCTTCCAAGAATATTATGAAGATGTTTTGGCAAGAGCCCGTATCCTGGACGAATGGATCGTATATTCTTCTGGGTAAACACTTCCCCCTCTGCAATATCTTCAACTACAAACAATGATCTCCGGAAAACCCTGCTTGCAATTTCGTGTTCGGTCGCGGTATAAGTTATACTGCCTAATGCTCTCTCGATCACACGGATTGAATCAACCATTGTTTTGAATTCCTGTGGCTCGAGCGAGAAACTGCTGTCAGGCCCGGGGGTATTCCGTGACAGGGTGAAGTGTTTCTCCACAATGCAAGCCCCGAGAGCAACGGCTGCGATGGGAATCGTAGTACCCAAAGTGTGATCGGAGATCCCTGCAGGTACATTAAATTTTGCTGCCATATCAGGAATGGTCTTCAGATTCATGTCATCCGGGAGGGCGGGGTATGCACTTGTGCATTTCAGGAGTGCTATCTGATCATTACCCTCATGCCGGATGGCTTCAACCGCTTCTTCAATTTCTTCAAGTGATGCCATACCGGTTGACATGATGATCGGCTTACCTACCCGGGCAATCCTCTGTATAAGCGGGATATCGACAATCTCAAAAGAAGCAATTTTGTATACCGGGACATCCATCTGCTGGAGGAAGTCAACGGAAGAGGGATCGAAAGGTGTGGAGAAAAAATGGAGACCTGCCGCTAGTGCAATTTTCTGGAGTTTTGGTTGCCATTCCCAGGGAGTATAGGCTTCACCGTACAGGTCATGCAGATTTTTTCCTTCCCACTGGGTCCCTTTACCGATCCGGAAATATTCATTGTTGCACTCGATCGTCAGGGTATCCGGTGTATAGGTCTGGATTTTTACTGCATCGGCACCTGCTTCTTTTGCAGCATAGATCAGCTTCACCGCTTCATTGAAGTCCTGGTTGTGGTTGGCAGAAAGCTCGGCGATGATATACACACGATGTCCATGGCCAATCCTTTTTGCATTTATGGAGAAATCCATCGATGTAATCCTTTTATTCCAAAAGTTTGCGCCAAATCCAGATTCTACCCTGGCCAATATCGCCGTATGACGGGAGACTAAGCGCCAACCGGTTTATTTGAGAGTCATAATCGGGATCTTTCTTTTCCTGTTGTGCGAGCCATGCATTGATAATGCGGCTTAGGAAATAATAAGTAGAACTGTAATAATCAATTTTTTCCAAGGTGATATCAAGAGGGTTGAAATTGTTGATCTCATCATCCCTGATATACCGGTTATGCCATGGGGGAGTAATTTCCGGCAACAATATCTCCTTCCGGTACTGGTTTATCTTATCAAGACCATCTTGGCTGTTTTCACACATCAAATATCTCCCACCGGGTTTCAGCAGAGAGAGAATCAGACTAATTGCTTCTTTTTGTGCCTCCCAATTGGGCAGATTGATAATCATCCTTTCTGTGTAAATGATATCATATTTGTGGCTGTGAAACTTCAGGTTCTGGATATCACCGGTCTGAAAATTCACCGACCCTTTGAAAGTAATATCCTTTGAGAGTTTTTTTGCAGATTGTATCATCTCTTCTGCAAAATCTATTCCAGAAACGCGGCTGTTGAATCTCCTTGCCAGCTCCATGGCAGTAATTCCATTTCCGCATCCGAAATCCAAAATATCCATCCCATCAGTAATATAAGAAATAATCGCCTTGATCTCGAGTTCTTTTGCAATGAGATCCCGGCTTCCCGCCCATAAACCGCGATCTGCCTGAGTGTTCCAGAAATTTCTTATATCCATATTTTTGTCGTTACTCATTTCAATTACTTTTTACGCATTCATCTGTTGAATAATTTTTCGTGCCCCATTTCCGTCTGTCAGCAGCCGGGCGTTATGGCACAGGATAGACCGGTTCTTCTTATCGAACAGTAGTGCAGTTATCTTCAAGACCAGATCCTCATGAGTTACATCTTCGAACCATCCGGCATATTCGGTAATTTTGCCTGCAAACAGGGACTCTGAAGATTTGCGCTGATTTTCTGCTAGAGCAATAATGCAGGACGGTAGCCCCATGAAAGCGAGTTCCCAGCACGTACTTCCTCCTGCGGAAATCGCAATATCCGCCCAAGCCATCAGTTCAGGCATATTCTCGGCATTTTTTATCAGTCTGAAGCCGGCTTGATCATTCACCGCTTCGCAAAGCCGGTCGAAATTCTGGTTTGCACCCCCTACAACCACGGTAACTTCGAGATCACTCACATCGATTTCTTTTACGGCTTCAATAACTTTGAGAGTGACATTCGCCGGATCACTTCCCCCGAGTGTAATGAGAATCTTTCGGGCAACTTCCTTATGATCCCGACGCCAGCCGGACCATACCAAGAATTCCTTTCTTAAAAGGGCATATCTCGTTCCAAGAGCGAACCGGGTGTATGGTTCATGCTGCCCGTATAAGGACATGCAGGCAGACATATTCTGATTGAGGACAATGTCCGCGTAGTAATGATCTGCATGCCCGTAATCGTCAAGAAAAAGGAGAGATAATCCAGAATCTTTGATTCGTTTCTGGTAATCCGCATCAAATGAATAGCCGTCGACTACAATCCACTTTGCACCAATAGAAAAGGCGATCCGCGCCGTTTCATCTGCATCACCTGATGATCCTGCCACCGGGCTTATGTGGATGATCTTGATCCCTTCATTTTTCATGCGTGCCCCCAAGGCAGGAGAATCAAATGTAGAGACAAAGACAACATCCCCACCATTATCCTGCCATGCCTCTGCAAGGGCAAGACACCGCATAACATGTCCGGTTCCAATCTCCGGGCTTGCGTCGGCACGAATGACAAGCGGCATCATGTAAGGCGGTGAAAACCCGGTTTTGCAACGGGCCCTTTAAGCATCTTGCCAAGATTACCATTGTCAAGACCACTTGAAATCATCTCAAATACCTCATCGGTTGCTTTTAGATACCGCTGGACATGCTCTTTCTGGTGTGCATACGAGGCATAGAATGATTTTCCGGCAAGGAATCCTTTATCGAGCATCATTTGTGTATACAGGGTCTGCACCAGAGGCCCGGTCTCTCCTTTCGCTGAAAAATGACTGAGTGGAGGAATTCCTCCGATATCTATATCGATCTGCTTGTCTTCAGCAGCAAGTTGCCATCCTTCCTGCACGGCAGTTCCCGTTTTTACGAGATGTTCCGGAACATTGCACTGCTCATATTTTTCAATCGTAGCAAGTGCAGCAACGGGTCCAATTCCTTCAGTCCAGTACGTACTGCTGATGAAGGTATCCTGAGACGACTGCATCGTTTCTTCCTTTCCGATAATCGCTGCCATAGGATAACCATTACTCATTGCCTTTGCAAATACCGCAATATCAGGATTTATTCCATATAGCGGATGAGCTCCTCCCGTTCTGAGACGAAAACCGGAAGAAACCTCATCAACTATGAGCACCGCTTCGTTCTGCCGGGCGATATTCTGTACTGCCTGAATAAAAACCGGTGTGGGTTTGTGATCCCGGATAGGTTCCATGATAATCGCAGCGAGTTTTCCTTCGTGTTTACCGGCAATGGCCTCGAGTTCCTCTGGATGATTATACTGAAAAGGTACGGATGTACCGGTCAGGCCCCGTGGAACCCCGGCGGGTGCAAGACCCGGAAGGAGATGACCGTCAAGATGCTGGTCATCAGCAAGGTTTGCCGCAAGGTACCAGTCATGCCACCCGTGATACCCGCAGAATGCAACGATATCCTTCTTTGTATGTGCCCGTGCTATCCTTACCGCAATTGCCATGGCCTCTCCGCCGCACCGGGCATACCGGACCTGCCCGGCCCACGGATGCAGGTGGATTAATTTTTCAGCAAGTTCGACTTCTTCGGGCGAGTTCAGAGTGCACATGGATCCGTTATCGATCCGGGCTTTCACTGCAGTGTCAACATCAGGGTCCGCATAACCGAGAGGACATGCCCCAATACCCATGATCGACATATCGAGGTAATGATTATTGTCCATATCCCATACATCGGCTCCTTTAGCCTTACGGTAATAGGAAGGCCAGTAATCGGGAAGGAACTGTTCACTCCGTTTGGAGAGAAGCTGGCTTCCGCCGGGAATAATCTTTTTTGCTTTCCGCCACAAGTCGGCACCAGAATTTGTTTTCATCAAGATAAGTCACCTCGAATTACCGATTCCCGGGAAAGGGATTTTTCGTATCCTTCATTTCTCTTAATGTGAGAGTTGATTTTTTCCAGTTCCGGTTTCTGTGCCAGCAAATTAAGGATATCGGTCATTAGAAAAATTCCTGATGGGTTGTAAAGGCATAGGTAGATCTGTTTAATGAAGGCATAATCTTCCGGATTATCGAGAGTCCATCTTAGTGCAGAAAGATCAGTCGGGTTCCGGATATTGGTCTTTCTTACGAAGGGATCTTTCCGGATAAACGGAGTCACATGTTCACGTTCCGAGAGAAGCGTAGCTTTTTCATGAGCAGCAAACAGGATATCACGGGCGATCACTTCAACATCGAGTCCGTCAGGAAATGTGGGGGGATCTGTGTTGGATACATAGTCATAACTGCCGGAATGCATCAAAGCAACAGCCATATCGATAACTTGGGGATCGATCAATGGACAATCCGCGGTAATCCTGACAATAGAATCTATGTTGCCGAAGGTTTTTTCGAGAAATTCCACGGAATCACAATATCTTCTGAGAACATCATTTGCATCCCCGCGAAAGACCAGAATATTCCATTCGTGGCATAATGATTCGATCACGTCGTCTTCCGGATTCGTTGTCGTCGCGACTAGGATGGCATCCGGTAACGATGCATGCTGTACGCGGTGTATTACGTGCCAGAGAACGGGTTTACCGCTGATATCCTTGATCACCTTTCCAGGAAGCCTCGTGGAACCCATCCGGGCCTGGATGATGACTGCGGTGACCAAGATCTCATTCCCCTTTTGCGGTTAATGCAATGTCAAGAATTTTCGCCGCATTTTCAAGAGAGGATTCGGGATTTCTATTCAGTGTGAGGCACTTAAGAAATTCCTGCATCTCGGCTACGTACAGGTCATTAACGGTAAAAGTATCCGCATACGCGAATTTTTTTTCAGTATCATCGGTATACGTGATTACATGCTTGCCAAAGACCCATTCTATAGTATTACCGTCTTTAAGGCAGATTTTGCACCGTCTGCAGTACCGACGCTGGAGATAATCCGAATGGATTGTCACGATTTTATCGGGATACCGAAACTGAAACTCAGCAGTATCCTCGACATCGATCTGAAAATTGCTGTAGGTCCCGTAAGAGCACCGGACGTTTGCAGGATCCCCAAAAAGCCAGCAGGCATAGTCGATCTCGTGGACATCGTCAAGGATAATTCCCCCACCCATAGAACGGTTCGCACTATACGTCATACGGTAATTGGTTCCGGGTCTCCAGGTTGGCATATGTGAACCGCTTTCTATCTGGGCAAATGCAACATTTTCAGGAGACAGGTTTTTTTTAAGATAGAGCAGGCCCGGTTCGTACCGTAGCATAAAACCTCCCATGCCGATAAGACTTTTTTTCTTTACATCGTTGAGAAGTTTATCCACACCCTGACGGTTATGGGACATCGGTTTTTCTATGAATACGTGCAATCCTGCGTCAACGGCTTTTTGCGCGGATGGAATATGAAGGTGGTTCGGCGTGCAGATAATTGCCGCATCGAACTCATCTTTATCCAAGGCGGCATCCAAATCCACCACGGGGTTCCAGGAATTATTGGCACAGGACGTCTTGAGTAGCGCCAGATTGACATCGGTCACACTGATATCCGCACCGAGTTTTACGAGGTTTGCAGCATGCCGCTGTCCGATGGACCCTGCACCAACAACAATAATCTTTTTTCGCGATTCAGGATCTGAACATTTTTCGGTCATACTCGTCCTGAGGAGGAGATCTGTTGCACTGCATTTTTCAGCGTTTCAACGATAAACACAACATCTTCTTCGCGCAATCCCGGGTATAAAGGCAAAGTAAGGATACGCCGGAATATATCTTCAGTCACCGGGTATAGATTGTGATTTTGGGGATGGTTCTTCCGGTAATAACTAAAATGATATGTCGGAATATAGTGAAGATTAACACCGATATTATGTGATTTGAGGTAGGAGTAGACAGCATCCCGTTTTACACCAGAAAGGAGAACGGTGTACAAGTGCCAGGCGTGGGTCACATCATTCCTAGTAAGGGGAATTTCGATCTGGGGAATATCCTGCAGCAGCTCCTGGTAAAGCCGGGACAGGTAGGTTCTTTTTTGTACAAACGCGTCGATTTTTTTAACCTGGGATATTCCAAGCGCTGCCTGAATATCCGTTATCCGGTAATTTCTCCCAAGAGTTACCATATCATATGCCCAGGATGCACCGGTTTCAGAGAGTTGATGCGCGGTCTTGTCAATCCCATGTGAGCGGAGAAGCCGCAATGTATCAGCCCGACTGGAATCATTGGTTGTTACCATTCCACCTTCACCGGTTGTGATCAATTTAACCGGGTGAAACGATAAAATGGTCATGTCGGCAAGAGTTCCGATCTTCTTTCCCCGGTATCCCGCACCCAGTGCATGGCAGGCATCCTCAATCATCAGGAGATTATTATCATAACTGATCTCCCGTAGTTCGGCAATGTCGCAGGGATGGCCGGCAAAATCAACAAAAATGATCGCTCCCGTCTTCTTTGTGATTTTCTTCCGGACATCCACCGGGTCAATATTACGGGTATCTCCAGTTATATCAGCATACACCGGGACCAGGCCATTATAGAGAAGTGCATTACTTGTAGCTGCAAAGGTGAAAGGAGTTGTGATCACTTCAGTCCCTTTTGGAAGTTCGAGTGATTGAACCGCGATATCGAGTGCACTGGTCCCACTATTCACTGCAACTGCGTGCTGACAACCGCTATAGTTACAGATCGAACGCTCGAATTCATCGACTTTCGGTCCTGTAGTCAGCCAGTCACTGTGGAGAACATCAATAACTGCATGGATATCCTCGTCATCGATTGATTGACGCCCATAAGGAATCGAATTCATAAAAACCGTAACTATTCTTTTTTCGTCACTTCATCCACGGCAATAATCTTTTTCAAGTCTTCATTACTCAGCCATATGGTATTTGAATCACTTGCATACCTGAAACCTTCAGGCAATGCTTTGCCCCCACCGCCGTTATTCTTGCTCCAGAATCGATGTTCCGGTTCAATAACAAAACCATAGTCATATTCTTTTGCATGACGGGCTTCATCTTCTGTCAGCAACACTTCATGAAGTTTCTCTCCTGCCCTAATTCCCATATATTCTTTTTTGATATTTGGTGCAATTGCATCTGCTAGATCGGTCAAACGCATGCTCGGAATTTTTGGGATAAAAATCTCACCACCCTTCATTATTTCGATCGAGTTCATTACAAAACGAACACCTTGATCAAGCGAGATCCAGAATCGGGTCATCTTTTCATCAGTTATGGTAATGACTCCCTTTTTCTGCTGTTCCTTAAATAAGGGGATAACACTTCCGCGGCTACCGATCACATTTCCATAACGGACACAGCTGAACCAAGGTGTTTTTCCACCAGAATACGAATTTCCCTGAATACCCAGCTTTTCAGCAACCATCTTTGTCGCGCCGTAAAGATTGACCGGATGGACTGCTTTATCAGTACTGATTAGCATTACTTTATTTACATTATTGTCAATAGCAGCGTCAATGAGATTGATTGTTCCATCAATATTTGTTTTGACCGCCTCAATCGGATTGTATTCACAAGCGGGAACCTGTTTCATCGCTGCTGCGTGCACGACAATGTCCACTCCTCGCATTGCTCGATATAAGCGGTTTTTGTCCCTTACATCCCCGATTAAATAACTCATCCGGGGATCGGTAAATATCTGGCTCATCTGCATCTGCATCAATTCACCACGGGAATAAATGCGGATACTTTTTGGGGAACATTCCCTTAGCAGTATTTCTGTAAATTTTTGTCCAAACGATCCTGTGCCACCGGTGACAAGTATCGTTTTTCCGTCAAAACATGAGGACATATGGTATAATATTATCACTCATCCCATTTTATGCATTGGGGACTCGGGTTTGCAATGAAAGGAGTCCTTCCAATGAATCATGTCAATTGTTGGACTGCCTCATTCAATAATTACGAATGTATAAAATCGTTAAAAGCAAATAAAGTTTCAATGAAGATTGCTCTACTGAGTACGCCAACACGGACTTCCGTACCGAATACAGTTCCCCCCCTTGGCATAATGTATCTGGCACCCTGTTTACGTAAAAAAGGTCACATTGTCAAGATCCTCGACATCGCAAAAACACGACAATCCAATAAAACTACAATCGATGATTTAAATATTTTTCAACCGGATTTAATCGCTATCAGCGGTATTATCACAGCCTACAAATTTATCCACGGGTTGACGCATGATCTAAAACTTGCTTTCCCGTCAATTCCGATTGTAATTGGAGGCCACATCTCCCTTGAAAATACAGAGTTGCTGCTTAAAAGCGTGGGATGTGATTATACAATCGTCGGATATGGTGAGAAGAAGATTGTATATTTAGTTGAATTTTTGGAGGGAAAACGGGAAATCACCGATATCCCCGGGTTATCTTACCTAAAAGAAGGGGCGATTCAAACCAACCCGGGAACGGTTTTCTTTGAGAACATTGACGATGTACCTCATCCGTCGTATGATCTCATTGATATGGAATATTACATTACCGTCGATAAAACAAATCCCACACTAAATCAATATTTGATCAAAACGGGAAAACCTGTCCCCCCTATGCGAAGCTTTAGTGTGATCGGCGCACGTGGGTGTACAGACAGGTGTACCTTTTGTGTGCACGAATTTGATTATAAGGGTTTTCATGTTCATTCTATCGAATACGTAATGGCTAATGTACAGATTCTTTATGAACAATTTGGGGTTCGCATCTTTGCATTTGGAGAAGACTTGTTCTTGTACAAACTCGATCAAGTCAGGGAACTGGTTGTAGCGATGAACACACGTTTCCCTGATGCATATTTTTCCTGCTCAACACGAGCAGATTATGTCACACGCGATTTACTTCGCATCTTGGAACGATCAAATTGCTATGCACTACTTTATGGATTTGAATCGGGAGATATTGCCATCTTGAAAATCCTTGGGAAACGTATGATCCCGAATACAAATGTGAATGCATTCAAATTAATCAAAGAAACGAATATTATACCACTATGTTCTTTCATGGTTGGCAGTCCCGGGGAGACTTCGGATTCCATAAAGAATACTATTTCTGCAATTAAGAGCGCAGGCATCGTTGAAGGAGGCATGTTTTTTACCACACCATATCCAGGCTCTCGCTTGTTCCGATGGTGCAGGGAACAAGGGCGCATTAATGATGTTGAATCATATTTATTGATGATTTCCAACCGAGATGCAAGCATATTGAGTATAAATTTTACACCTTATCCGGATATAATTATTAAAATGATGTATATCATGGTCCAGAACTCTTTTCAGGAAAATCAAAAAGCTGCCGATAAAACGTACAGAATGGGATATAAAAATCGTATTCTCAAACACGGGATTGTTCCAATAATTTATAATTCATATTTCTTTGCAAGACGCTGTTTGTCCCAAATAATTCCCCGTTATAAAAAAGACACGATCCCATTCGAATTGAATTCACGAGAAACCGTGCGATTGTCCAGCGATCCTAGATGAAATGGGAGAGTTTCGATTTCCTCGATTACATAAACAACGTCTCATAACAAATCGTAGAATAATCAGAAGGATATCTGGAAAGGCTCAAATAAGAATCCGGCAGATCATATCCGCTAATTATGATATTTCCGATAAATGAGATCAATCGAAATGGGCCGGTTGTGTTAATAAGCCAGACCATCCAGTTTTCCGTCCCCTTCTCTTTTGCATATCTGGCGGGATATCTTAAAGCGCAGGGTGAAGAGGTAACCATTTTATTCAGGCCTTCAGATCCTCATCGGTTTCCAGAATTGGTTCAGGAAATCAAAAAATTAAATCCAGTTCTCATCGCGTTGGGGAGTTTATATCCTGAATTGGACGATATTAAACGAATAATCGGACTTTTAAAAAATTCTGGATGTACTGTCCCTATTGTCATTGGGGGACAGATGGTCACACCGATACCGGAATTTGCGGTGAGAATTACCCGGGCTGATATCGGTGTCATTGGCGAGGGAGAAATCATCCTCTACGAACTTGTACGGGCAATCAGAGAAGAAAAAGATATCTTATCAGTAAAAGGACTTGCAGTGAATACTGGTGAAGGCGTTGTTTTAACCGGTGAAGGGGATTTTATAAGCGACCTGTCCAGTCTTCCACCAATTCCGTACGAGCTGTTTCCAGAAGACTGGATAACAATCGGAAAATGGCATGCAGAACATTACCCCCTTCCCTTCTACCGGTATAATGACCGCATAATTACCGTTCATGGGGGACGGGGTTGTCCGTTCAGATGCAATTTCTGCTACCATCATAGTAAACCGCGATATCGTCCGATCTCAATTATTATGGCAGAAGCAAAAGAAGCCTTGGATCGATTTGACGGCAATATGATTGATTTCTCTGATGATCTAGTGTTGGCAACACCTCAGAGAGCATGGCAATTGGTCAATGTGATGAAAACATGGAATAAAAAAATTTCCTATAAAGTTTCAACGCGATTTGATATTCTCACGAGAATGGAGGATGCGCTATTAAAAGAACTGAAAGATTCCGGATGCCGGGTGATAAGTTTGGGGGTCGAATCGGGATCGAATCGGATGCTGAAAATTATCGGTAAGAATACAACATCCGAAAATATTCTCAATCAGTTAGATCGGCTTAAGAAAGCGGGGATACTGGTCAACCTCTCGATCATGGTAGGCCAGTATACCGAGACCAAAGAAGATGTTGAAGCGTCAATTCTCTTAATGCAGCGATCAGTACGCAATAACCCGAACCTGACGTATCATTTTATGATAACTACCCCATTCCCTGGATCGGAATTATATAATCTATTATTTAAACAAGGATTAATCCAGAACCATGAGGATTTTTTTGATAGGTATTTCGCTAAAATTACAGAGAAAAACAAATGGGCCCAGATATTCAATCTCTCATCTATGACCGAGCCCGAAGTAATGGCGATGTATTCCCTCATCAATAAACAATATGCCCGGGAGAAGAGACAGAACATCAATATCATTGCTCTGGGGATCGAATATATGCAGCCGAAGATTGGTGCATTGAATGAATTTATCAATAAAACAATCTTTTATCGGTACCGGGACAATTCAATCGTAAATTCAATCAACAGTGTGTATTCAGGGATTTATGGATGTATTCAAAATTCACTCGATAACACCCGGTTAAAATTACGAGGTATATATTAGCGTCTTATGTAAACCAACCCCAATCGACAAAATTTCCTGAACTGACAAAGTAGTATACCGTGATTGAAACGCCCTATTCCAGGTACACCGTATTTTTATTGATCTGTAATATTTTTCTGACCTCCTCAGAAGCACGATTATTGCAGTTATGGTCCATTTTATATACTCCAAACTGCTCAAGGAATTCGGTATTCTGATTGTCAATACGATCCGAAGTTACATCATCATCGCGTAAACGGGTTGCTAAATGCTGGATAAAATCATCAAGGACATCAGTGACATATGCACGCTTTTTCAGAAGGTATAATGGATATTCATCGACAGGCGATACGCCTGAATACACATAGAGATCTTTTGTTGTGGCCAGAGCCTCCAGAATTCCAGTTGAGATAAGGTCAAAAATAAGAATATCGGATTCATCGATCAGGTCTGACAACGGTTTTTCGTGGGTAATTAGTCTGACATTTTTTATATCATGATCCTCACTGAACATCCGGAGGGGTTGTTTGGACCGGTGGGATGGATGTAATTTGATAGTGAATTCATAATCTGGAAATGCTGAGGATAATATGAGAAGTTCTTTTTGTACGGACCAGATATGCTCATCCCACGATCTTTGGTTCTGGCGGGTATATACTCCCAGATAGTTTTGCAGATAAGATGTTGTGACAAATAATACTCTATTTTTTTTAGGAGAACGCGTAATTGTTTTTTTTGCGGCTTTCATGTTTTGAATGAGCCACCTATCCACGGATGCAGATCCTACGGGTCGAAACGGCGGGCATGAAGCACGTGCATATTTTTTACAGGTATCTTCATAGCTCCTGGCAACACCATCGCCAAAAACAAGATGCAGATCGGAACCCGCAAATTCAATATGAGGCATAATTGGAAGATAGGTATAACCTGCACCGCCGTGCTGCCAGGATATAACGGGAATGTGCATGTCACGCGTTGCCCGGACTACTGTATTATCCAAGGCAGTCGGATGAACCGAGATAAGGAGGCACTGTATTTGATGATCGTGTATGTATTTTTGGACGAAAAAATAGCCGGCGTTGCATTCTTCAATAGATTTGCAGATAAAACGGGTCAACCGGCTCAAGACAACAGTTGAGAGGTTTATAGAATATGATAATGTTAAATTGGTATCATAATACTTTTGTATTGATTCCGAGATGTTTGAAGTATATTCTTGTGAAAGTCCATAGTTGTTATGAGAAAGGACACTTTTTTTTATTACAGTGCCATCCAAGCGCAAGATATTAGAGCGTACGGTTTCATTCAGCTCTGGGAGACACTCATCCCAGTTATAGCCGCTGCCATAAATCAAAAGAGAACGATCAGCATGACGTATAATTGTAGAAAATATCATTTTGATTGCGGCGAAAAGACCGCGTTTTTTATAGGTCAGACCCGTATTTATCACAAGGGCCTGTGAAAGAAATGATTGAATCCCTCTTGATATTATCCGCTGAACGAAATTAGAGTGAAAAAAATGATCTGGGAGCTGATGTTCCCCAAGATATTTGATATGGATCGGAATACCCCAGTCTCCGGATTCCAGGATTTCAGCATAAACGGATTCTTCGTTGTTTATTGGATGGAAATAATCTATTCCCTTCCCGGCAGCAGCAAAAATTATCAGAGAATCCGGTTTTTCGGACTCGATAATTTTTTGAAGGGTTCTCGTATGAATGAAAAGCACATCAAGCAGAATTTTAATATTTAAAAAATTGTCCTCTCCAGGCCGGATCGTTTTCGTACCAAACCGTTCGGTAAAAGAGCGATCAATAATCCCGCATAATGTATGGGTGTGGTCAAAATTCTCCATCCCGAACCGGGTGAATTCTTCCGCATCGTAAAAATCATCCTTCGTTTTATAGGGGACATTCAATCGCTCTAATGCATACGTAGAATAAGGATGGAGTGAAACAAATTGAACAATTCCTCCCGCCTTTTTTACCCATTCTAATGCAGATTCAACCCCTGCAACATTTTCAACGAGAACACTTGTTTTTAGGGAATAATAATTTCGGTATACCTTAAAAATTGAGTCAATTGACCACTTCATATCAGGTATGGAATCTTTTAGAATTTGGATTATTTTTGAAATTTCATGATACTTTTCTATCGATTGGAAGGAGAGATCAATATCAGGAGCCGCTCGTTCAGGTTCAACATTAATGACACCTGAATCATATTCTGTCAATTTTGCATCAAAAAAATCCTGTCGATTTTTCAAATCAGAATGGGTTTTTTTAAATTGTTCCAAAAAAGAGGTATCAATAATTTCCGCCCCGATGCCAGTTGCGTACATATTTTTTTTATAGTTTTTGTGATTAAAAGAGTAAAACCGGTTGAGTTTATTATGAAGGGAAACCAGGGTATCAATTTCTTTTGCTGATATTAGGAGATTTTCAGGGTTAATTAACACAATTTTTTCAATGGATTTTGTTTTTGCAATTTGAAGGATTGTTGAAAAAAAATCGGCATCATCCACAAAGAAAACATTGATCTTTTCACTGTTTTTTATATTAAGTCTCAGAAAAAGATCTTGAAATTTTTTATCCATTAATATATTGATTGAATCGAGTGATTTTGTCTGGCAGAGTCTTGGAACAAAAACCGAATGAAAATGGATACTATACGATTTAATTTCATCATGAATCAGATTAAAAAATTTATCATCGAAAAGAATGAATCCGGAAGGATCTTGCATATCGTAAAAATATGTTCATGGGTCTAAAAATACTTGATGATTGTTTAAAGGTTGATTTTTATTATATCTTTATTATTGAAGTCATCTGACCCCCCTAGTGGCATCATGCTGTTTTTTGCAGACACGCTTATGTCATTTTAGTCATAATGTACTTACAGAGGGTTGATATTTGTCAATATACATTCTCGGTATTTCTGCATATTATCATGATAGTGCCGCATGTTTAATTAAAGACGGTAAAATAATTGCTGCGGCTCAAGAAGAGCGGTTTTCAAGAAAGAAAGGTGATCACCGTTTTCCGGCAAATTCAATAAAATATTGTTTAAAAGAAGGTCAAATTCAGCTGAGTAATGTAAATTATATTGTCTTTTATGATGACTCACAATTGAAATTTAATCGTCTGCTCAATACCTATCTTGCATATACCCCCCATGGTTTTAACTCATTTTATAAATCTATGGGCATATGGTATGGAGGAAAAATCAATACCTCGAAATTGATACAGGATGAGCTGTTATCTTTATCAAATCTCGAGCGAGAGAGAATTCCCCCAATTTCAAGTGTACAGCATCATTTATCTCACGCAGCATCTGCGTTTTTTCCAAGCCCATTTAAGAGAGCCGCAATCCTTTGTTTGGACGGTGTTGGAGAATGGGCTACAACAAGCGTCTGGACGGGTTCGGATAATGGGCTCTATCCACAATGGCAGATTGACTTTCCTCATTCTATCGGACTCCTTTATTCTGCATTCACACAGTATATTGGTTTCAAAGTGAACTCTGGCGAGTATAAAGTAATGGGACTGGCACCCTATGGGGAGCCGAAATATGTCAATGATATTTTAACCACATTAATCGACCTGAAAGCCGATGGAACATTTCGTTTAAATATGGATTATTTTGACTATCCTATTGGATTCAGGATGACAAATTCCAAATTTCATACTCTTTTTGGAGGGGAGCCACGATTACCAGAATCCGATTTAACACAAAAAGAAATGGACCTCGCCCGATCAATTCAGGAAGTAACCAATGAGATAGTATTCCGGTTGGCGAAAACGATAAAAAATGAGACAAATGAGGATTACCTGTGCATAGCAGGAGGAGTTGGACTTAATTGCGTAACAAACGGAAAGATCCTTCGGGAGGGGTTATTCAAAGACATCTGGATCCAGCCTGCTGCCGGGGATGCCGGGGGCAGTGTGGGGGCAGCATTAGCATTCTGGCATTTATCCCTGAATAAATCCCGAGTGATCAATATACCCGATTCGATGAATGGTGCATACCTTGGCCCTTCATTTACAAATAAGGAAATACAAACGTATCTCGATACCATCGATGCAAAATACTCTTATCTGGATGATTCCGCATTACTTCCAAAAGTTGCAGATCTACTTTCAAAAGGTTGTGTTGTCGGGTGGTTCCAGGGCAGAATGGAATTTGGTCCCAGGGCATTAGGGGCAAGATCAATATTGGGAGATCCACGTAACCAGAAAATGCAGCAACTGATGAATCTGAAAATCAAATATCGCGAGTCTTTCCGGCCATTTGCCCCATCCATTCTCGAAGAGAGATTATCAGATTATTTCGAACTTGATCGCTCCAGTCCGTACATGCTGCTCGTTGCTCCTGTGAAAAGACAATTGTGTTATCCGATGACAAATGCACAGAAATCTCTGTTCGGAATCGAGAAATTGAACATTGCAAGGTCCCAGATTCCTGCGATAACACATGTGGATTACTCTGCAAGAATTCAAACGGTACGCCAGGAAACCAATCCACGATATTATCGGTTGTTATCAGAGTTCGAAAAAATTTCAAAATGTCCGGTTTTAATCAACACATCCTTTAATGTCCGGGGAGAGCCGATTGTCTGTACCCCGGAAGATGCATATCGATGCTTTATGCGAACGGAAATGGATTATCTGATACTGGAAAACTTTTTGCTGGATAAAAAAGATCAATTAGGTTGGAAAGATGATAATAACTGGAAAAATGAATATGAATTGGATTAGGTCCAATTTGTAAAATTACCCTTTTGGAGGAGTTAATATGAATAAAATCCTGGCAATATTTGTGTACATATACAGTATTCCGAAAGGATTTCTGTTAAGAATTTCTGGCAGAAACCGGTGTAAAGTAACCATAGATAAAAACGCGGAAACATATCGATGTAAACCAGATAACGTTAATATATCTTCACAAAAGAGTAAGTCTGACAATCAGAAAAAAGATGATGAACCGGATTGTCCTGATACAATGTACCCGATGTGGTAACAATATCTTTGGAACAGATTATGAATTCCAGAATTTTTATTTCTTGCATTATCGTTGCAATTGGCATAATTTCAATTCCAATATTTTTGTTAATGGCATTCAATCCACTTATCGCAGTATTGGGTTTTGCGATTGCATTAATAATATGCGAAATATCCTTTCGGGTTGCGTACTGGATAAAAACCGGAAACAAATATATTTTTCAACCGAAAATTCCCTTTAAGGAAATATTTGTTGAACCTCATCCCTATCTCCCATATGTCAATAAAAAGAATTTTCCCACCCCTAGAACGACAGTGGCAACATATCCGCTGAACAGGGAAAACAGATATACCTTTGGTCGATATGTGACCAACAATATGGGGTATATTAATGGACCTAACGGGGATAGGGACATCGGAATTCCCAAACCAAAAGATCTCATCCGTATCAATTGCCTGGGCGCTTCGACTACAGGAAATTATCTTGATTCTGGGGGGGAAAAATTTAGTTATCCCCTTGAACTAGAGAGGATTCTGAAAGAAAAATTTCCAGATAAAAAAATTGAGGTAAATAACTGCGGAGTGGGGGGCAGAACGAGCACCGAAATACTAATCGATTTTACATTGAACCTGATTGATACACGACCGGACATAATCGTTATATATCATGGGTATAACGATCTGGTTCCCTCATTAACACCGGGTTTTAAAAGCGATTATTCGCATGCAAAAAGAAACCTGGGGGAGGTATGGCCATATTACCAAATATCTTCATTCTTTCCGGATTTGCCGATAGCATTATACAATTTTTTTGTGAATAATCTGATAGGGGGTGATATCAGGCAGACACTCCTGGAATCAATATCGCGTGGAAAAATTGATATTAACTCTGAGTTTCAAGGGACCCAGACGTATAAACGCAATATTGAACATATTGTTAATTTATGTCAATCAAATGGAATCGCAGTATTTTTATCAACATTTTGTCATTACATGTATGAGGATGTAAAAAATAGCAAAATTCATCTCAAATATCATCAAGGAGTATTACTGGAAAATAGTGCAATGAAAGAAATTGCCGAAAAACATGCAATTCCACTCGTAGATAACAACGTTTTATTTCCTTATGAAGACCGATATTTTGTAGATTCAATTCATTTTTCTCCCGAGGGCATGAGGTTGCTTGCTGAAAATATTTCGCTCCCGATTATTGATTATCTGAAAAAAATAAACAAATAATAACATTTTCCCACTCATAGATGTCCGGTTTTAAAAAGAGGCATGGTATACCGGTAACAGGGTGACAGGATAACCACGTTTCATTATTAAGGATTGGAAGGTATATTGAATTAAAAGGATCAGCTTAGTCTAATTTGATATTTCTGGGACAGGATACGATGAAAACAACACTCGATCTCGGATGTGGAAACAAAAAAATGCAGGGTGCAATTGGAATTGATATCAATCCCAAAACCGATGCTGACATCATCCATGACCTGAATAAAACCCCCTATCCGTTAGCAGAATCAACATTTGATGAGATATTTGCAGATAATGTCATCGAACATCTTGAAAATGTAGTAACCGTGATGGAGGAAATTCACCGTATCAGTAAGCCAGACGGAATTATTGTTATTAAAGTGCCCTATTTTCGATCCCGGTATGCATATATTGATCCTACCCATAAACACTACTTCACCGTAGATTCATTCAGTTATTTTGATCCAAACCACATCCATCATACATTATATAATTATTCAGAGAGCCTCTTTGAAACAAAAAAAATTGTATTTAATGAAGATTTTCCAAAAAGAGGTATTAACGGTTTGATTAGTAGATTTATTTTACCTTTTTGCAACAAATATCCAAGGTTTTATGAACAATATGCAAGTCATTTCTTCCCTTTAGATCAACTGACGTTCTATCTCATGACGATAAAACCAGAGGATAACCAATGAAGAATATAACAGAACACGAATCACAAATCGACAAGAACATATGTGATATTTCATTCATTGTTTCCCCGACAAATGTAAACAGCGAATATATGCCATTTTATTTTTTATACTTGGCAGGATTTCTAGAAAAAGAAGGATATAATTGTGAGATTTTTAATGAATCTATTCGAGATGAAGATCACTATAGCAAGGCAGTTGTCGATTATCTGAAACGAACAAAACCGAGATTTGTGGGATTGGCAACATTTGTGACAGATTTTGAACAGTCACATTCCCTAGCTGGAATCATTAAAAAGGAGACAGGGATTGCCATAATCGTGGGAAACGCTCATCCTTCAATATGTCCTCATGATTTTATTTTTCCCGGATCCCCGTTCGATATTGCAGTGATGGGCGAAGGGGAGATCACCCTTAAAGAGATTTTGGATAATGGTTTGGATAGATCAAAATTAAGCAAAATACATGGCATCAGTTTTTTAGATGACGGCAAATGCTTTACAACAGATAAACGCGAGATAATGGATTTAAAAGATTGTGGGATGCCTGCCTATCATAAAATCGATACAGCCCGATATGCAAAACCGACAAAATATATTATCCGCAGAATGCCGGCGTCTTGTGCTGTTATTTATACTGGAAGAGGATGTCCATTTAAATGTGGATTTTGTGCTGCCAATTCCGTGTGGAATGCCAATAGCTGTCCGGAAGGACAGTCTTTTGTAAGAAAAAGACCCGTTGAGATGGTTATCAGGGAACTGGAAATTCTTGAAAAAAAATACGGTTTTGATTTTTTTTATATAATGGATGACACGTTCGGTATCACTGAAAACGATGTAACTGAATTTTGTGAGGCGTACCGGAACAGCGGTCTCACAATGCTCTGGGCTGCTGAAACGAGAGTAAACAGCAGTTGTTTCAAAAATGAACATTTATTGGAATTGATGAAAAATTCCGGTTGCCTCCAACTCGACTTTGGTGTCGAGACAGGATCACCCAAACTGTTAAAAATTATCAGAAAAGGAATTACCGTTGATCAGATTTACAAAGCCTTTGCGTTATGTAAGAAATACAGGATACGTACTTTTGCAAATATTCTCCTGAATCTACCTACAGAAACCGAAGAAGATATCCTGATGACAGATACACTTCTCAAAGAGATCAACCCCACTTTTGTGTCGGTAGGTGTAACCCAGCCTTATCCCGGAACAATGTTTTTTGAAAAATACATAAAAAAACCAATAGGAAGAGAGGATTATAAAAATCTGAACCGACTCCTTCCGAGTGATGATTACCGAATGGCGTATCACTCCGTCTCGTTACAAAAACTCCTCTATTATTTCCAGTTCAAATTTGGTGTTTATACCCCATTTGAAATATCAGTATTGAAAAGTGACAGGAGATACTGGAAAAAAATCGTATGCTCTCCCAGAAGGTTCCAGTATGTGTATTCCTTTATCCGGATGATGATTGCGGCTCCATTTGTAGAATATCTCCAGATGTATCGAAATAAACAGATAGCTGAAAAGGAAGAACCTATGCAATAATAGAAAATGACGTATTGAGAACGTATTTTAATCCTCATAAATGTAAAACATGATGGAAAACATGGATAATTCTGAAATCATCTTCCGGGATAAAAGGGTCCTAATCACCGGTGCTAGTGGGTTTATCGGCAGGCATTTACTGCATCAATTACGAGCATACGGCAGTCACATAGCGACAATCAGCAGAAATAATAATGATTTCCCAAGAGATGTTCGGCAATGCATTGTTGACATTAAGGATACTCATGCTATCCGGCAATGCATAGAGTCGTATCAACCGGAGTATATTTTTCATCTCGCAGCTTACAAGGATAGAAATGAGACAGTTCAGGCATTCTATTCATCAATCGACACAAATTTAATGGGAACGTTAAATATTTTTTCTGCGGCAAACGATGAGAACTCCGTAAAGTCAATAGTAACTCTTGGTACTGCAGAAGAATATGGAAATACGATACCTCCATTTACAGAAAAATTCCGGGAGTGTCCTGTCACACCGTACTCGTTTTCAAAAGTATGTGTCTCACATATGGGGGAATTGTTTTCTGACCTTTTCGATCTTCCGGTTACTATCATACGTCCTACTTTGGCATATGGTCCGGGTCAGGGAACGGATATGTTTTTGCCATCGCTTATAACATCACTTCTTGAGGATAAACCATTTGAAATGACCCTGGGTGAGCAGACCCGGGATTTTATATATGTTACAGATCTTGTTGAAGCGCTAATCCTCGCCTCCAGAAATACTCAAGCACAGGGCCAGATAATCAATATTGGAAGTAGTGTTCCGATAAAAATCGCAGATATCGCAGAAAAAATTGAGAAACTGATTGGTAAAAACGGTTTTGTCAATATCGGGAAAAAGCCGTACAGGAAAAACGAAGTAATGGAGTATTATGTGGATGTAAAGAAAGCTGAGGACATTTTGGGTTGGAAAGCAAAGACTTCGCTAGAAGATGGTCTTAAAGAGACAATTGCCTATTACCGCGGAGTGAAATTCCTTTGAAACCATCGATTCTTTTTTATTCTGATTGCCCGTTTTTTGCAGGCTGTGAAAATATGCTTGCAAATTTTTTCAATAGTAAAGAATTCCTGGAGTCGTATAATGTATCATTTATCTATAGATATACACCCGAATACGAAAATGGGATGAATAAAAGGATTTTTACATCTATTGAAAAAATCCCGGTTCATATCTACGATCACTTTGATTTGTATAATCTGGCAGATTCAATCCGTTGGAAAATCTGTCACAAACCATTAAAAATTCTCATCAACCTCCTGCTAATCAAGTATATTTTCCTTTTTGTAAATATTATCAAATTGAGGAAAATGTTACAAAAAACCAAAATTGATATCCTTCATGTGAATAATGGAGGATATCCCGGGTCATATTCAGCAATCGCTATGGTTTTTGCTGCAAAACTATGTGGCGTCCAGAGGATTATATTTGTTGTAAACAATATCGCCCAAGGGTATCAATCTCCCGAACGATGGCTGGATTATTTATTGGATCGGGTTGTTATAAAACGAGTGGCAGTATTTGTGACCGGGTCGCAGTATGCCGGGCACAAATTACATAAAAATCTCGGAGTGCCTCAATCTAAGATTTCATGTATTCACAATGGTATTACCGGTCGTGTGGTTACTGAAACCCGCGAACAGGTTATTCAGAGATTGGGTATCCCAAAAAACCGTCTCTTTTTTTCTGTAATCGCGATTCTTGATGAACGCAAAGGTCAGATGTACCTGTTCCAGGCATTGAAACTATTCAAAGATACGTACGGCACGAAAGAAATGCCTTTTTGCATAATCGAAGGAACCGGAAAAGATGAAAAAAGATTGAAACATTTTGTAAAGGAACAGGAATTAGAAAATAATGTTCTTTTCATTCCCTATGAAATGCAGATATTTAACCTGATGAATGCGTCAGATTTTATCATCCTTCCATCAGTGAAGAATGAAGATTTTCCCAATATCATTCTTGAATCAATGAGTCTTTGCAAACCGATAATTGCCAGCAACTTTTCGGGCATCCCGGAACAGATAGAACATATGAAATCAGGTATTCTTGTTAAACCTAAAGACATACCAGGTTTAATGGATGCAATAAAAAAAATAGTTGGCAGTAAAGATCTTAGGATAACCCTTGGAAAAAATGCAAAAATGAGATTTGATAATGAATTCACGGAAAAAATTGCAATAGAACATTACAACGAATTATACAAACATCTTATTGAGGAGATGCCATTATGAAAGTAGGAATTTTATGTGGAGGATATGGAACCCGGATTCGTGATGTGGCTGAAAATATCCCTAAACCAATGATCCCTATCGGAGAATATCCCATTCTCTGGCATATTATGAAGTATTATGCATCGTGGGGACATGATAATTTTGTTTTATGCCTGGGGTATAAGGGCGACATTATACGGGATTATTTTGCGAATTACCGTTCCCACACAATGGATTTTACCATTGATATGAGTGGGAAGGCCCCCATTGAATATCACAACAAACAGATAGCAGAAAACTGGAAGGTTACACTTGCTGAAACCGGACAGAACGCAATGACGGGTGCAAGAATAAAACGCGTTATGAAATACTTCAAAGGGGAGGAAAATTTTATGCTGACCTATGGGGACGGGGTCGGCAATATTGACATTAATAAGTTGCTCGACTTCCATAATTCGCATGGGAAAATCCTCACAGTTACCGGGGTAAGACCCCCGGGACGATTCGGAGAACTCCAATGCAATGATCATGGACTTGTTACGGAGTTTAATGAGAAGCCCCAGACAACCGGAGGAAGAATATCAGGAGGGTTTTTTGTCTGCCGTAATGAGATATTCAATTACCTTGACGACAGAGAAGACAATATTTTTGAACAAGAACCTCTCCGGAACCTTGTTGCAGATGGCGAGATGATGGTCTTTAAGCATGACGGGTTCTGGCAACCAATGGATACTTCACGGGAATACCAGCTCCTCAATCAACTCTACGAACAAAAGAAAGCTCCCTGGGTGATATGGTGAATTCCGTTTTCGAGATCTTTAAGAAAAAAAAAATACTGATTACCGGAGATACCGGTTTCAAAGGTTCATGGCTGGCATATTGGCTCCATTACCTTGGTGCAGAGGTTTATGGATTTGCCCTGCATCCTGAGAGAGACTATGATCATTACGCTGCACTAGGACTCGAAAAACTGATTCATCATAAGGATGGGGATATTCGAGAGTTTGCCCAGATCAGCGACTTCATAAAAAAAATTCAACCGGAGTTTGTTTTTCATCTCGCAGCCCAACCGCTTGTACGAAAATCCTATAATGAGCCGAAACTCACTTTCGATACGAATATCGGAGGAACAGTCAATATTCTTGAAACCGTCCGGTTTACCCCTTCTGTAAAAGTCCTGATCACAATAACCTCCGATAAATGTTATAAAAATAAAGAATGGTGCTGGGGATATCGGGAGAATGATGAACTGGGCGGAAAAGATCCTTACAGTGCTTCAAAAGCAGCTGCCGAAATCGTATACTCTGCATATCAGGACTCCTTTTTCAACGACAGGTCACAATTCGGAGCTGCAAGTGTCAGGGCAGGAAACGTAATCGGGGGTGGAGACTGGTCCAATGATCGGATTGTACCTGATTGCATCAGAGCCCTCCAAAATAACAAACCGATTGAATTAAGAAATCCTTATGCCACCAGACCCTGGCAACACGTACTGGAACCATTGTCCGGCTATCTTCTCCTTGCTTCACGTATGTATGACAACCCCAAGCAGTACAGTGGATCCTATAATTTTGGCCCTGAAAGCCGGGAAATGCATACGGTACAGGATGTTGCAAAAGAACTGATTTCGGTTTGGGGTGCAGGGGAAATTAAAATCACCAAAAAAGACAATGATCCACCGGAAGCAGGTCTTCTTCATCTGAATTGCGATAAGGCACATCACCATCTCGGCTGGTATCCCAGATGGGGTTTTGAAAAAACGGTCGAGCAGACCGCAAACTGGTATAAATCCGTAAAAACAGGAAAAAGCGCGGAATCTGTTACCAGGCAACAGATTGTTGAATATATGGAGAGTTGACGATGATTGAAGGTGTTTTGGTTAAACCTCTTCGGCAGATCCTTGACGAACGGGGTAAAATTATGCATATGATACGAAATGATGACCCGGAATTCATCAGTTTTGGTGAGATCTATTTCTCATGCGTATACCCGGGGGTGATCAAAGGATGGCACATCCATAAGAAAATGACCCTGAATTATGCAGTCCCATTCGGCACTATCAAACTTGTTCTCTATGATGATCGCAATTCCAGTAAGACCCGTGGAGAACTGCAGGAAATTTTCCTTGGACCGGAGAATTATTGTCTTGTTCAGATTCCCCCACTTGTCTGGAATGGCTTTAAAGGAGTGGGAACCACCCCTTCAATTATAGCAAATTGTTCAACGATTCCTCATGACCCCGATGAAATTGAACGTAAGAATTCCGATGACCCCGGTATTCCCTACAGATGGGAGCTCCAAAATAAATGACACAATCAATTCTCCTTACCGGGGGCCTGGGATACGTTGGAGGGAGAGTAGCCGAATGGCTGGCAAAGGATCCGGATTTTGAAATTTTTGTCACGTCAAGGAATCCTGCAACAGCAGAATTACCAAAATGGCTTCCCGAAGATCACTGTATCAAACTGGATATCCTTGATAATGAGGATATAAAAAATGCCTGTGAAGATATTGATATAATCGTCCACTTTGCTGCATTGAACGAGATAGATTCCTTAATAAATCCAGAAAAAGCTCTTCTCATCAACGGTCTTGGAACACAAAAACTCGTGAAATCAGCGGAAACTGCCGGAGTGACACGATTCATCTATTTCTCAACGGCACATATCTATCGCTCACCCCTGGAAGGTACAATATCTGAAACCACAATTCCGCGTCCGGTTCATCCCTATGCAATATCGCATCGTACTGCGGAAGATTTTGTCCTCGCAGCGACCAGGCAGGAAAAATTACAGTGTATTGTTCTGAGACTTTCCAATAGTATTGGTGCTCCTATCAATTCCAAAGTTGACAGATGGTCACTTATTGGAAATGATCTCTGCCGCCAGGCTATAACAACCAGAGAGATGCGACTCAAAACATCAGGATTACAAGAAAGAGATTTTATCACACTCCATGATGTGGCACGGGCGGTTTCTCATATGATCCAATTGCAGGATGACGCACTTGGAGATGGGATTTTTAATTTGGGGGGGGATAAATCGATATCCATCATCCATCTTGCAACAAAAATTCAGGAACGCTGTAAATTAATGTTTAATTTCACACCGCCAATAGTGCGGCCGGAACCCTCGTCAAATGAGAATTCTGTGCCATTAAAATATTTAATCGAGAAGTTGAAGTCAACGGGATATTATCCAGAAGGGAATCTGGAACAGGAAATTGATAATACCCTTATATTCTGCCAAAAACATTTTTCGGTTCACTGATTGAGATGAATAGTCCTATGCCGGTCGTATCGATAATTATACCAACGTATAATCAGGCAGATTTGTTACAGATGGCATTACAATCCGTGATTAACCAGACATTCCAGGATTGGGAAGCAATTATTGTAGATAATTATTCGGAGGATAACACAAAGGATATTATTGAATCAATCAACGATACGAGAATCAAACATGTCTTATTATCAAATAAGGGAATAATCGCCGCATCAAGAAATTACGGAATTCATCTGGCAAAATCAGATATTATCGCATTTTTGGATTCTGATGATTTATGGTATTCATCAAAATTATCAATATGCCTCAAGAACTTCAAACAAGGCGCTGATGCAGTCTGTCACGGACTCTGGATCCGAAAAGATGGCATCTTACAAAAAAAATTAATTCCCGCACCATCCCATCAGAATTTTTATAAAACACTCCTGTATAATGGAAACTCAGAAATTGCAACATCTGCGGTTATGATAAAAAAGCAATCTTTCGACAGAAATGGTGTGTTTTCTGAAGATCCCGAGATAGTAGCAGCAGAAGATTATGAACTATGGCTCCGTCTTTCAAAAAATAACATCAAATGGGGATTTATACCGGAGGTACTCGGGGAGTATACGGTACACGGTAAAAACGCCAGTGGTAATGTTAAAAGACAAATGCTTGCTGAAGAAAAAGTAGTAATGAAGTATTTCAGGCACAATGATTCTCCACATCTTGAAGAAAAACTATCCTATCAAAAAAGGAAGATGATGATAGTATTTCACGCAGGTATACGGGTTTGGCAATCCGGCCACCCTCTCAATTCCATACCCTATTTCTGTAAGGCATTCTTCAAAATATTCTGTTAGATATCATGTTTTCCATTTTTGTGAGAGAGAAAAATCCATATCGATAAAAAAAAGACAAATTGGATGGATTTTGAAGAGGAAGGCATTAATTGTCTTATTTATGAAATATTACATAAGAAAAGCAAACGAGTTACCTGACCATGAGCGAAATCCATAGTGAAATTCAGCGGCATGGTACTATGTACCTGATATCATCCATGGGTATCACGATTATTGGGTTTATTGCCACAATTTTTTATGCTCATTGGGTTGGAGCGGGTGTTCTTGGTGCATATTTCCTGTTTCTTTCATTTTTTAGTATTTTGGGTTTCATTGCTGATTTTGGAATAGGAACTGCAGGCACACAACGCATCTGCGAAGGAAAAGACCCGGATAGTTTTTTTACTGCCAGTCTCGTGATTCGTCTTGGAATTTATTTACTCCTGACAGCAGGGTTAATTTTTTTCCGGGAGCGGTTTGTTGATCTCAACCAGACTGGATTATTCTGGGTGTTAATTATTGTTGTTGGTATCGCCACACTTCAAACATCTTTTGCAATGGCAATTGGCGCCAGTAATAGATTGGGACTTGCAGCATCTACAACCCTGATAAACAACATTGCCCGAATCGTAATTCAGGTTATTTCAGTTTTTCTCGGGTATCAGGTATATGGGTTAATTGGAGGTCTTGTCGTTGGCATCCTGATAGAATTAATAATCCAATTAAAATTCATTGATTACCACTTTAAAAAATTCATGTGGGCACATGTCAAAAGTCTGCTTTCCTTTTCAAGCTGGGCAGTTCTCATCAGTGCAGGTACTATCCTTTTCGATAACATCAGTCTCATACTCATTGCGTATTTCCTGTCCGTTTCCGATGTAGGTATCTTCGGAGTGTGCTTAACATTTTCATTTTTTGCCTTGTTCATCAGCACGGCACTTGTCAATACCCTCTACGTAAAGGTAAGCAGGTGGAATGCGCAGGAGGATATGAATGCCATTGCTATCTCACTCTCCCGTGCAACAACCTATTCCCTCATCTTTGCACTACCTATTCTCACCGGGGGTATCCTTCTCGGGTACAACTTGTTATACTACCTGTATGGTTCTTCCTTTGCCACGGGTGCAACGGCGCTTGTCATTATTATTGCCATGAGAGTGATTCAGTCGATTCTGAACCTTTACACAAATTTTCTGATGGCAACCGATCATGCAAAACAGGCGGTTGTAGGAATCATTGTTGGAATATCTGCAAATATAATTCTCTGCATTCTGCTTATACCTCATATCGGTATTGCTGGCGCTGCAATTGGAGCATTTGTCAATGTAATTATCAGTTTTTTTATTGCCCGGATATACCTTGCCCGGATAATCCCCATCACACTTGAAATAACACCGATCAGGCATATTGTCCTTGCTACTGTTATCATGACCATCTCCCTACTCATTCTGGGGGGGGTGCTCCTGAACCAGAGCGCACTCAAGACTATCTTAATGGTCTTTGCCGGTGCAGCAATTTATTTTCTCGTGCTTCTAAAAGTTAATAAACAGATACGTGATGATGCATACAGAATCCTGAAAATTACATGGATACCAAAATAAAAAAATCTTCCAAAAAAGACTGATAATACTATGTTCCTATGACAGACTAATTATGAAAGAACTTAAAATTCCATGTATACAACAGATACTATCGAATACACTTTTACATCTACCGGGAGTTGACATACCCTGATCCTCTGCTTCATCTCTGACGGACGCAGTATCCATATCCAGCGTTGGGCGGAATATTTTGTCCAAAGGGGACACGAAGTCCATCTCATTACGTATAACCCGATGGGCCGGGATATACCGGGGGTCAATGAACATGTAATCACCTCGCGCTGGAAAAACCTCTACCTTTCCTATATTCCCCGACATTTCACGATAAAAAAACTTGTACAAAAAATCAAACCGGATCTCATCCACGCACAGTTCATCGCAAAGTATGGATTCCATCTCATTGGATTAAAAATTCGTCCTTCAGTTGTATCAGCATGGGGGGACGACATCCTTATCCTTCCAAAAAAGAACCCGCTCATCCATTACTATACAAAAAAAGTGCTGGATTCAGTAGATCTCGTTTATGCCGTCTCCCATGATCTCGGGGATCATATCACGAATGATTTTGCCATTGCCAGAACAAAGGTCCATTATCTCCCTTTTGGTATCGATACCGATATATTCTCCCCACCCGCAGAAGCCAGAAAACGGGATAATCAGATAATTGAGATCTTCTCCAATCGGGGGTTTTTCCCCGTCTATGATAACGATACCCTTGTCCGTGGATTCGCAGTTGCATACGGGAAAAATCCGGCGCTCCGGCTTACTCTCAAAGGCGATGGTCCGCTGGAACAGTCAATCCGGGATCTTGTTGCATCATTGGGATTATCTGAAGTAATCAGGTTCAGTAAAAAAACATCCTATTCCGAGGTTCCAAATGACTACCGGCATGCACATATCTTCATTACCACTTCAATATCAGATGGTACTCCTGTTTCCATCCTTGAGGCTATGGCGAGTGGTCTGCCCTGCATCGCCACAAAGGTTGGGGGAACCCCGGAATGGGTGACAGATAAAAAAACAGGGTTGCTCATCCAACCAGAAGCGCCGGAACAGGTTGCACAGGCAATTCTCACCCTTGCTTCAGATCCCGCCCTCTGCTCGCGTATGGGATCTGCTGCACGCGAAGTAATTCTCAAACATGGTCAATGGAATACCCTGATGGCACAGGCAGAGAAAGATTATCAGGCACTCATCGAAACATATAGACAGGACAAACCATGAAATGGAAGGACAAACGGGTGCTGGTGACCGGTGCCGGAGGTTTTATCGGCAGTCACCTTGTCGATGAGTTACTCAATAAAGGAGCGGATGTCACCGCGTTCGTGCATTACAATGCCAGGAATAACTGGGGCATGCTCGAAGGGCAGTATAATGATGAAACCCCCAACCTTAACGTAATAGCCGGTGATGTTACAGATTCCCTGTTTGTGAAAAAAGCGGTCTCTGAAAAAGATTATGTATTCCATCTTGCCGCACTCATCGGGATCCCGTATTCCTACGTAGCACCGGAGTCCTACATCAACACGAATATCAAAGGTACCCTCAATATTATGCAGGCTTGCCATGATGCAGGTGTAGAACGCGTGGTGCACACCTCAACAAGTGAAGTATACGGCACTGCACAATACACACCCATTGATGAAAAGCACCCTCTTCAGGGGCAGTCACCGTACTCGGCAAGTAAAATCGGTGCAGACAAAATTGCAGAATCATTCTACTGCTCATTCGGTCTACCGGTCACTACTATCCGCCCGTTCAATACGTTTGGACCCCGCCAGTCCACCCGTGCGGTTATCCCGACAATTATTACCCAGGCCCTCACGTCTAATTCCATCAAACTTGGATCACTTACGCCGATTCGGGATCTGACTTATGTCGCTGACACCGTTCAGGGATTCATCAAATTTGCAGAGAGCAAAAAGACCATCGGGATGACCGTCAACACGGGTTCCGGCCGTGGCGTCACTATCGGCGAACTTGCCGATATCATCATCAGCCAAGTGAACCCGGAGGCACGGATCATCTGCGAGGACAAACGGGTAAGGCCGGAGAAGAGCGAGGTCTTGGAACTCCTCTGTGACAATCGGTGCGCAAAGGAACTGGCCGGCTGGAAACCTGCTTATACCCTTGAGGAGGGACTCTCACTGACCATTGACTGGATGAAAGAACATATCGCTTCCTATAAGCCGGGATCCTATACGGTGTAAACCATGCAGGCAATCATTTTAGCCGGGGGAAAAGGGCGGCGGCTGATGCCGTACACCACAGTCCTGCCCAAACCGCTGATGCCTATCGGGGACTATGCAATTCTTGAAGTTATACTCCGGCAGTTGAAACATGCCGGCTTTGATAAAGTCATTATCTCTACCGGGTATCTCCATGAACTGATCCATGCGTTCATTGACAGCAACAAAACCCTGGGCCTGAAAATTTCCTATTCACATGAGGATGAACCTCTTGGCACAATTGGCCCGTTGAGGCTTATGAAAAATCTTGATGACACGTTCCTTGTCATGAACGGGGATATCCTCACCGATATCGACTACAAGGCTCTCATCGACTGGCACAAGAAGAAGAAGGCCATCGCGACTATTGCTACCTACCAGCGTGACACCCATATCGATTTTGGCGTGCTCGAGAAGAATGAAGAAAACCGCATTGTTGCCTTCCGCGAAAAACCGACCTACCATTTCGATGTCAGCATGGGGGTCTATGTCTTCTCAAAGAAGATCCTTGACTATGTCCCTAAGGGGGAACCATTCGGATTCGATCAATTGATGTATGCTCTGATGGAGACAAAAGCGCCGGTCTTCAGTTACCCCCATAATGGCTACTGGCTCGATATCGGCAGGCCGGATGATTATGCCCGCTCCATTGAGGAATTCGAGCGCTACAAAGACAAATTCCTTCCATGAAAGTACTCGTTACCGGTGCTTCCGGTTTTACCGGCCTGCGAATGATGGAATTTCTCGCACCGATGGGAGGTGCCAGTCCTGTCGGGTTGGTTCACCATCCAGTCCAAAAAGAGTGTAAAAAGCCGGACTCGTTTGTTGTTGCCGATCTGCTGGATCGCAAGACCCTCGAGAAGAGCATAGCAAAGATCCGTCCCGACACGGTTATCCACCTTGCCGGGCTGACCCATGGAACACCCGATGCCTTGTACACGACCAATGTTATTGGAACAAAAAACCTTCTGGATTCGAGCCTGAACGCAAATCCGGATTGCTGTATCCTTGTAATCAGTTCATCAGCAGTTTACGGGTATGCCGGGGATTTACCGATCGCGGAGACTGCCGCTTTGCATCCCGTGAGCGATTATGGAACAAGCAAAGTGGCGCAGGAGAACATCTCACTGAATTATGACAATGGCGATGCCAATATTGCGGTTGCCCGTCCCTTCAATCTCGCAGGACCCCAGCAGTCCGAATCATTTGTCTGCGGGAGGATTGTAAACCAGGTTATAGAGATTGAACAACGGAAAAGATCTGCGCTTGAACTTCGGGAGATCGTCTCGGCGAGGGACCTCATTGATGTCCGCGATGTGGTGAGGGGATACTGGGCGCTCGTATCCCGGCCTGACTTTACTCTTGATTGTTCAAAGAAAGCATTCAATCTCGGATCAGGAAATTCTTACCGCATCTCAGAAATAATTTCCGTGATTGAAGAGGTCACCGGAGCTCATTATCCCGTGAAGTTACCGGATACCCCACCCGAGATTCTCATTCCCTCACAACAGAGTGACAATACGAAGATAACCAGTCTGACCGGTTGGAAACCGGAGATTTCCCTGAAAGAGACACTCCGCGACATGCTTGCAGTTGCAAGAAAAAAGTGATTTAAAAAAAAAGGGATCAGATGATCCCCATCTCAGTCAACCTTGCCGGCAGATACGTCTTCGTCACAAAGTCCAGCCCCCGCGCCGCAAATGCCTGTTGTTCCGACTTCAGCCCCAGGCTGATCTGCAGGTTGATCTGCTTTTTCCAGTACTCGGTTGCAAACCGGGGATCGGTCAGCTCCGCATGCAATGCCTCAACATCCTTATCCGACAACTTATCGGACGGTAAATTATAATCCCGGATATCGCTCGGCTGCAACCCCAGAAACTGCGCCTTGGGCGTTGCCAGCAGCTCGGACATGTGCGCACTCTTGATCGAACCGTAAGCAACGGAGGCAAAGATACGGTACGACCACGGGTCGCCATCAGTAAAAACCATCACGGGAAGATTCCATGTCGTACTGATCTTGTTGAGCATGCGCCGGGTCGAACGCGCCGGCTGGCCTTTCAGGTGCACAAGAATTGCATTGTGCTCCTCGTCAAACCCGTTCTCGATCAGCCGGTCATACATACCACCCGTTTCGAGAGCAATCACAAACTTCGCATCATGATCCACGAACTCTATGTTCTCGACATTGTTGGGGATCGTGTACCCGGCCTGGCCCACATCGTCCTGGCAGTGGATGGCCCGCATGCCCCGTCGCGTCTCCTCCCGTATCCGCATCGGCCCGTAAATCGATGCGCCATTCTCTTCAGGATGGAGATGGAACCCCTCGCGCGGGACTTCTGAAATGATCTCGAGATCCTCGATGAGGAAATTGCTCTCCTCCTGCGCACCGAACTTCGCCCGCTTCCATCCCTCCGAGATGTAATACATCTCCCTGAGTGTTGACGACCGGTTCTCTTTCAGCTGCTGTTTGATGAACCCGATGACGTACGCCATTTTCAGCAGATGCGTCGCGCTCTTGGCCGAAGCAGCGGTGCGCATGCTCTCCTTGTCGCCGTATTTCCAGACCTCGCTCGCATCATCGTATTCGATATTGTATTTCGTCCGCGTGGGCAGTGAGATGGAGGGGATATCGCCGGCCTTCATCTGGTCGTACCATGCACTCGCGATCCGGAGCAGGGCCGCCATCGATTTCCTTTCCAGTTCCTCTTTAGACATCGAGATCCACCACCATCTTCTTATTATCGTCAATGCCCCGGATGTCGAGCAGGCCCCCGCCTTTCCCGGTATAGACAACACGCGTAACCATCTGTGACGGTATCACCAGCTTCCAGACCTTCGTGAACTGCCCGTCCATCTCGCTCACGAATGCTGCCTTGGGCTCGGCATCGGCCGCATTGTCCTGCGAGATATCATAGACAGACACATCCACGTCGTGTGCGGTGTAATTGTTCAGCTCGATCGTGATCCTGCCATCGAGGGTCCCCTTCTTCACGATCAGCTTGCGCATCAGTTTTCCTTCGATGGGCGTGGTATCAACGAGCGGTTTTTCAACGATCTCGCTCACTTTTGCAGCAATCTCCGGAATAATTGCACATACGGCCCGCGCCCGGTCCTCGGCCACCTTGTTCTTGTCGCGGCGGGAGACAAATAGCTTGAGATCCCGTCCCAGGTCCTGCAGGGCGAGCACGATCTCCTTTTCAATCTCCGGAATACTCGCAATTGCGTCCTTACTCTCGCTGGTAAAGGGAACATTTGTGGAGGCAACATGGACAAGGATCAGAACCGGGCCCATCGGCAGTCCCTGCTGGGAAAGGTTATAGTGTTTCCAGTTCACATTCGCAACGCTCTGGGTGATGGCACATGCACCCTGCTGGTACATCAGCGGGACACGGTTGGCAAAGCGGAGGATGATCGCATTTCCCTCGGAAGGAAGCTTTCCCCCGTACCCGATCGCTGCTTCGACCACAAACGAGTGGCCGGAGAAAACGGAAGCCGGCCGGGTGCGTGCCCCGACAAAGTCCATCTGGAACTCCTTGTCGAGCCCGCGCCGTATCAGTTCCTCCCCAATGGGTGAAAGGCACTGGACGGTGAGCGGGGGGGGTACCGGGACGTCCTGCATGGCAGCAAGGAGCGCCTTGAGCTGATCTGCAGAAAGGCCCGATACCTTTGCCGTAGCCTTCAGGCCGGATTTATCGCACATCTCCTGCGCCGTCTTTTTCCCCACCCGGCTGAAATGTTCCATCAGGAAATCGGCAAGTTTCTCGTTGCTTGCCACGGCCATCCGTTTCAGTTGCCCGAACTCGATCCCATGGGGATGAGGCTTGACGGCAATGGGGCACGCGATGATCTCCTGGCTCACCCGCTCGAACGTGAACGCTTCATCGTCCAGCTCCACCCGGAATCTCGCATGGGGATTCACCACTGAAGTGTACTTGAGGTATTCGAGCAGCTTCTTCTTTGCCGACATCGTGCTCTTGAACTCGATCTGCACCCGGGTGCCGTGAATCCGATCCCAGTCGATCGGCTGCTGGGAGATGATGTCAGGTTCATTGGTCTCGATCTTGATCTGGATCTCGAATTTCCAGGCCGGCTCCTTATGGCCGGTGCGCGAGATCACGACAGTCGGGACACCGCTGGTCAGCTGCGCATAAAGAACGGCGGCAGAGATCCCGATACCCTGTTGCCCGCGCGTCTGCCGGATCTGGTGGAACCGCGATCCGTAGAGCAGTTTTCCAAATACATACGGCACCTGTGCCGGAACGATTCCCGGGCCATTGTCCTCAACAATGATCCGGAAAATATCGCTGGAGACTTTTTTGATGCTGATAAAAATATCCGGAAGCACCTGTGCTTCCTCACAGGCATCCAGTGCATTGTCCACCGCCTCTTTTATGGTGGTGATGACCCCGCGGGTGGGGGAATCGAATCCCAGCAGGTGTTTGTTCTTCTCGAAAAATTCCGCGACACTGATGCTGCGCTGCTGCTTGGCGAGTTCGTCAGCGAGGACCAAACGCTCTCACCTCAGCAACGGCTGCTGCAAGATCGACCGTTTTCTGCTCGGCAGTGGTCAGATTTTTTAACGTAACCTGCCCGGACTCCGCCTCGCGCTGGCCGATCACGATAGCAAAATTCGCGGTTTTTGATGCGTGGGCGAGCTGAGCTCCGAGTCCACGCTCCATAAGATCTATTTCCGTGCGGATGCCCGCGTTGCGTAATGCCCGTGCAACTTCAAGCGCACGGGTGCGCCCTTCGCTCGTGCAGACAAGTCCTACAACAGGAACTATCGCTGGCTTGATGTCCCCCAGCGAGACCATCACCCGGTCAAACCCGATGGCAAACCCGCAGGAAGCAACATCGTCACCCCCAAAGAGATGGGCTAGCCGGTAGGTTCCCCCGCCCAGGATCTGGTTCTCAGCGCCGAGGTTCTGGGCAAATCCCTCAAAGACCATGCCGGTATAATAATCGAGACCCCGCGCAATGCCAAAGTTCAGGCTGTATTTAACACCGGATGCATCGAGTGATCTCATGGTCTTCTCAAACCGTTCTTTCTCCGGGATCTCACCGGCAATCTCGAATGCTTCGGCAAGATCACGGGTGCCAATAAGAGCCGTAAGTGAGGCTGCAAGATCCGTCCTGTCCAAGGATTCGAGCGTGGCATTCAGCCCGTCGAAATCCTTCTTGTCAAGGTGTGCCCGCACTTTCCGCTGCATGGCCGGTTCGAGATCCTTCACAAGATTTTTCATGAACGATAGGTGTCCGACTTTCAGCTCATACGTGACTCCGGTTGCGTTCAGCATATCGGACGCCAGCATGATCGTTTCCGCATCCGCCGCTGCCGTATCCGCACCGATCAGCTCGACCCCGAACTGCCAGAACTGGCGGTACCGGCCCTTCTGCGGGCGCTCGTACCGGAAACAGTCGGCAAAATAACACCAGCGCAACGGTTTGGGCGCGACCTTTGCCTCATTGATGTACATCCGGATCACCGCGGCAGTAATCTCCGGGCGAAGGGCAAGCTTCCTGCCGCCCTTGTCCTCAAAGACATACATCTCATCGATGATACCTTCCCCGGATCGCGCAGTAAAAAGTTCGAGATCCTCAAACTCGGGAGTGCAGACTTCCCGGTATCCATAGCAGCGCGCAACCTCGCGCAACTTCCCTTCGACAGCGCGCCGCGCCTCCATCTCATCCGGTAAAAAATCCCGCGTTCCTCTCGGTTTCTGGAGCATGGTAAAAATCCTTATCCTGTTTTTGTTTGCATCGTTATTTCTTATTCGCCTTGTGTCTTGGTACGCTGCCAAGGAACCGGGTGAAGGTATCTTCGTTTCCCCATACTTTCTCCCGCACAATTCGCCCCTGCAGGTACATGGCAGCAAGGATCATTCCAAGACCCAGTAATTCAAAATTGGGCATCGTGAGGGTAAAAGCCCCGCCAAGCGTTGCAAGGGCCCCATACCCCACACCATGGTACGCCGCCTTACGGTAGCCGGGCAGACCCGTCCTGAAAAAGATCCGTGCATCCCGCAGCCAGAGAAAGAGAACCGCAGCGGTGCCGAACATGGCGACATAGATGAGATAGGACATATCTATGAACTAACTTATTATACGCCGTTCCATATCTGTATTGTCAAAACCATGCAACCAAACCAGTCTGTGCAGGACATTCTCTCGCGCTACAAGAACGGGGAGTGCACCCTTGATGAGGCCGCCCGGGTGATTGAAGGGCTCCGTCTCGAACATGTGGGGGAGTTTGCCTGTATCGATCTGGGAAGGGGCGTCCGGTGCGGAATGCCGGAAGTAGTCCTCGCGGAGGGAAAGGATACCACGCACCTCTCGGAGATTGCGGTGCGGCATGCAGAAACAACCGGGCGCTGCGTGATCACGCGCGTGAGCCCCGAACAGGTTACACATATCCAGTCCTTTGCAAAAAGCAGGAACATTGCCACGGAATACCGCCAGACCGGTCACATACTCGTCCTGTCATCAGGAAAATCTCCAAAACCCACGGGTGGAATCGTTGCGATCATTACTGCGGGAACATCCGATATCCGGGTTGCAGAGGAAGCAAAGTGCATTGCAGAGGAGATGGGCTGTACGGTTCGTACGGCATATGATGTCGGTGCGGCAGGCATCCACCGGCTCTTCCCGGCCCTGAAACCGCTGCTGGATGCGCATGTGTTCATTGTCTGTGCCGGGCGCGAAGGGACACTTCCTTCCATCGTTGCCGGGCTGGTTGACAAACCGGTCATCGGCGTCCCGGTCAGCGTTGGATACGGGTATATGGGTGAAGGAAGAGCCGCGCTTGCGAGCATGCTCCAGTCCTGTTCGGTAATTTCGGTCGTCAATATCGATGCCGGTTTCACAGCTGGGGCATTTGCGGGGCGGATAGCAAATCTGGGCGCGGGAGCTCCCGGGGGACAACCATGAAACGGGGATTGTATATCGGGCGGTTTCAGCCGTATCACAACGGGCATCACGAAGTGCTCGAACATATTGCAGAGGAAGTGGACGAACTCATCATCGGTATCGGAAGCGCACAACTCTCGCACCAGGTAGACAACCCGTTTACCGCGGGTGAACGCGTGCTTATGATCACCCGGGCGCTTGCGTCACTGGGCTGCCCCTATTACGTGATCCCGATCGAGGACATCAAGCGCAACTCGCTCTGGGTAGCGCATGTCCAGTCGATGGCACCGCCGTTCGATCTCTGCTACTCATCAAATCCGCTGGTTGTCCGGCTCTTTACAGAAGCTGGGATAAAAGTCCAGTCACCGGCAATGTACGAGCGCGACACGCTCAGTGGTACAAAAATCCGTGAACGTATACTCAACGGTAAACCGTGGAAGATGCTCCTGCCTCCCGCAGTCGTCCAGGTCATCAAGGAGATTGATGGTGCTGAACGACTCTGCCAGATCGCCCGCGATGATTAGGGTCATGCCGGCACACATCGCAGATAAGGAACCGGTACAGGTGAAATGAATGTACGATTTCCTAAAAAATATCCTGAATCCTAAAAAACCAGATCCCTTAGTTATTACCCTTAGTACTATCCCCGCGTGGTCTGCAGAGCGGGAGAAGAACGCACGGATGGCACTTGAAGGAGCGGGTAAGTCCCCGATGCAGAATATCAGGAATTCCGCAGCGCAACTGCAACATATTGTCAACAGCATTTCCGGCTCCGAACAGGATCCGGCACTCCACCCCAAACTCAAAGCCGTTGCGAAAAATTCCCTTCCCCTGTATGTAAAAGCGATGAATGCCGCCCTTGCAAAACCCCTTTCTGATGAGATTGAAGAGTTCTATACCGATGCCGTAGAATGCCTGAAATCCTGCATCAACAGTAACCGAGGGCAGGGACGATACCTGCAGGCAGTCTTTCCTGAGGAGATGAAAGCAGTCAAGATGGCGATCGACGGGATGGGAAAGGAGATGAATGTCCTGACCGCCGCGCTCGCCACATACCAGAAGGAGAAAGCAGCGATTGACGCGGTCAATGCCCTGCACCGATCCGTGATGGATATGGAGGAGGATATGGAACGCTCCCGTGAGAAAGAGCGGCGGATATCTGCACGCATCGATGAGATCACCACCCGGATCGGGGCAATCGAGCGCGAAGAGACCGGGCTTGCAGCGGATGCTGATGGAAATCGTGCGATTCACGAATGCAGATCTGCACTTGCGGAGAAAGAGAAGACCCGCGATGAGATTACCCGGAACTATGCCGCACGCTCCATGACCGCTTCCCACGTATTCAGGAAAGCGGAAAAGGTTGCAGCACGACAGCAGCATCAGACCGGAGACATATCCTCCATCAGGCATGCCATCGAGATACTCTCCAATCATGATCTGCCGGATCCCGTTCGCATGAACACCGCACTTGCCGCAGCCGGTCCTGTTGCACAGCGGATGATCGCGGCGGGAGAAATTCCCTTAAAAAACCGGGAGGAGCGCGAAATATTTTCCGATACGGATGCATTCTGCACCACGATGTCAAAGCTTTGCACTGAACTTGCTGCCTGCGATGAAGCATGCAGGAACGCAGAGACGTTGCTGTCTACGCACCCGATGGTAGTACGGAGCAATTCACTGATGCGGGAAAAAACGCAGCTCAAAAGTATGCTCGAAAAAGAACGGCAGCTCCAGAGTGAACTCGTGCAGTGGAAAGCCAAAACCACCGGAAAGATCCCGGCAGTGACAGAAGAGATCAGAGAAAAGATTGAGGGTATTGTTGGGGGAAACGTGCAATTTCAGGCTGACACGAATGTGCCGGAGAGGGGGTAACAGACCGGACAATTCCCGTCATCAGGTTTCATTCTTATTTTTCATCCCGATCCGCAAACATTTCATCGACTGGTTCGATAAGCCGTCTGAGCTTATCTGCCGTGAAGTCTTCGTGGTTTTTTTATTTTATCCGACACGGGTTCCAGAGGTGTGGACAAATCCATCGTTGATCTGCCTGCACTAATGTCAGCGCGCATTGATCTCTACGAAGTCTGTGAGATCACTCTGGTTTGCCGGATAATTTTCCGACCATCCATAGCAGTCATTGAGCATCTGGGCAATGACGTCAGAGAACGTCATATTTCCTCGTTTCAATACGAGAAGCGCCTCATACACCTCGGGATCGATGCGGATCGAACGTCCCTCGCCTGCACGAGGCATAATAACCACTTTGTGGTTACGCCATATAAACATTTCTGATAAAACGTGTCTGACTTTATATGTAATGCGCAAAGCAGCTGCAAATCGGCGAGTTCCGGCACCTTCACCCAGAGTTACCGTGAAAAAAGCAGGATGAAAACTTGTTATCAGACAATGCGGATGTAGGAAAAGGTGGAGTGATCGGTATAGGCAAATTCCGGTTCGCTTCCATAGCAGCTGCCCACCCTGTTGATGGTGGGTAAATCCAGAGGTATCCTTGCCACTTCAAGCTGCAGATTATGCATGTTTTTTTTCTGGAAAAGTGGCAAAAACTCAATCGGGTACTGCACGATGCCTTGCGGAGTTTTTCGGCAGCAGACATGCGTATGCTGGTGCCCGCAACACATGTGCGTCAATCCCCGCAACTGCAGGGCTTCAAATGCCATTTCTGCAGTATAGTGATACCCGGTAAATGAATCTCCGGCTTTGTGGGAAAGACGCTGCCAGCATTTGAGCCGGAGTGTCTGGGTGCCGAGGTCCATCGGCCCTCCATGAACAAAGAGCATGCCATTGTCCGACCATTCCATAGGCATCCGTTCAAACAGGGAAAGCAGGGGTGAATCCCGCAACTGTTCGTGGCGGTACAAGCTCGCTGCATCACTCCCGCTGACCATCAGTCCGTTGAGGTATGCGTGATCGTGATTTCCCATGACGGAGATGAGGGGGTACTTATTCGCAAGGGAATGGATCGTTTCAAGAGCTTCTGCCGGGTGACCCCCACGATGAAGGATGTCCCCGAGATTAATGAGCCGGTCTACCGGGCCAAAGGTTTCCAAAAAAGACGGGGTGCGTATACATGCAGATAGTGCGGCAATCGCTCCTGCATCGGCATGCACATCAGAAAATATTACTGCACCCATACCGGTTCCTCTATGTTGGCGCTGCTTGCCCTAATAATCCTCTGATGGTCCGGGTTCTGCGAATCGATCCGGATACGAGCGGATCATAAAGATATGTTCATGTCAGAGTGATTCTTAAAATTACTTATGGAATCGTCAATACCAATTCCATAAAACCTGAGGGGAGCGCACTGATCTTATGGAGAAATTTCTCAATGACTATATCCTGCGAATAAGAGACGGGATCGATGATATTCCCGATACGACTGCCCATGAGATCGCATCTGCATTCCTTGCATTCCGGTTCGGCCTGTATGCCAACGCGGCAAAGGAATGCACGCATGCCATCGGGTTGCTGGAACAGGGGAAAAAACCTGCCGATAGCGGAATATATGCAGCATTAAAAAAAGCACTCATGATCGTGCTTGCCAATGCGCAGGACCTGGACAATTCGCAGGTCACGGCGGATATGTCATTGCGGTTCGACGAGCGGGAACGCATCTATACTGCAATCAATCTCGCGCCGGAAGCGGTTGAAGATCCCGGCACAGTTGAACTGGAGAATGCACTCGTCCTCATTTACGCAGCAGCGCTCATCGCTTCTCAGGAGGATGAGGAAGCCATGGGTGAGCACCGGAAATTTATTGTGAGACTGCTGACGGGATACAAAAAAGCACTCGGAATCGTGTAACGCAGCACACTTCTTTTTTTTTACGTGAAAGGATTCTTGTATCGATCCGACGAACTAAGTTCCACTCATTTCCCCTGTAATTCTTTTAAGGTACCTGCAATGATCAAACCCGATGAACTCCTGAAAAAATACTGGGGATACCATGAGTTCCTGCCCCACCAGAAGGAGATCATCGAATCTGTTATTAACGGCAATGACACGCTCGCGATCATGGCAACCGGTGGCGGAAAGTCGCTCTGCTACCAGTTGCCGGCCCTGTACCTTGGCGGTCTCACGGTGGTCATCTCCCCCCTCATCTCGCTCATGAAGGACCAGGTTGACGATCTCAATGCCCGGGGAATACCGGCAGCGGCCTACAACAGTTCGCTTGAGTATCGCGATCGGACCCGTATCGAAAACGACTTAAAAGAGGGAAATCTGCGGCTCCTGTTCATCTCACCGGAAAAATGCATGCAGACCAATTTTTTGGATTCCCTCAGGGCTTCTCCGGTTCATCTGATCGCGATCGATGAAGCGCACTGCATCTCGGAATGGGGCCACAACTTCCGGCCGGAATACCGGCAGCTCGCCCAATTGAAAAAAGTCTTTCCGGCAGTGCCGCTCGTGGCACTAACCGCAACAGCAATTCCTGAAGTGCGCAGGGACATCCGCGATCAGCTCGGGTTGTCGCAGGCTAAGGAATTCATCGGCAGTTTCAACCGGAAAAATCTGCAGTACCGCATCATCTTAAAGAAAAACCCGATGGTCTTTCTGGCAAATTACGTAAGCCAGCACCGGAATGATTCCGGGATCATCTACTGCCTCAGTAAGAAAGAGACCGAGGAGATTGCGTCCGATCTCCAGAAACGCGGGTTCAGGGCGCAGGCCTACCACGCAGGGCTCTCAAAACCGGTGCGGGAAAAGGTCCAGGACGCGTTTATCCGCGATGCGATCAATATCGTCTGCGCCACCGTAGCATTCGGTATGGGCATCGACAAACCCGATGTCCGGTATGTCATTCACTACGATCTCCCCAAGACCGTGGAATCCTACTACCAGGAGACCGGACGGGCAGGGCGCGACGGCCTGTACAGCGAATGCATTCTTCTCTACAGCCGGGGGGATTACTCCCGGGTCCGTTCCATGCTGGAGCATGACGATGCCGCTGGAGAGCGGAATCTCCGGCTGGCACTCAAAAAACTCCAGGAGATGACGGAGTATTGCGAAACCACCACGTGCCGGCGGAAATTCCTGCTCAACTATTTTGGCGAGGACTACCCTGAGGCGAATTGCGCATCGTGCGACAACTGCGATCACCCGCCCGATATGATCGACAGCACAGGGCCGGCCACGATGATTGTTGCCTGCGTGAAGCAGCTGCCCTCACGGTTCGGCATCGAACTGATATCCGATGTACTTCGCGGTTCAAAGAGTACAAAAATACAGGATTACCACCTGGACAGCCTGCCGGTCTATGGCTCCGGGAAAAAGTACAGCAAGGCCCAGTACCGCACCTGGATCAACGAGCTGGTCCGGCAGGGATACCTGGACCGGACGGGCGACAAGTACCCGGTAATCTGCTGTACCGGAAAAAGCGAGGAACTGCTCAAAGGAAGAGCGCAGGTCATGCTCCCGGTTCCCGAACGCGAAACGGCAAAGCATGCACCAGCCATGAACAGGGAGAGCGCGAGTACGGAAGATGCGGCACTCTTCCTGCGCCTGAAATCCCTCAGGAAGGTAATCGCAGACCGGAACGGGGTCCCACCCTATGTCATCTTCCCGGACAAGAGTCTGCATGAAATGGCCTGTGCCCGACCGGGTGACCGGCAGAGTTTTTCTCTTATTTCCGGAGTCGGGGAATACAAGCTGGAGAAGTACGGGCCGGAGTTTATGGAAGAGATAAGGAAAGGGTGAGAATTGTTTCCTTGCCCGGCAAGATGTGAAAAACAACCGGTACCTCCTCAGGAATTGCATGCCCATCCTCATGCAATACCGCAAACCGGTTTTAGCGCTTATCATGAGGGGGCATTTTCGCGAAGGGGGGCGGTGACAATCGAAGTGAAAAGAGCAGATATGTAACAACAGCATAAGGCGTTAATTGTTGCACTCATCATCGATTTTTATGCATAACAAGGTAAAAACAAACGATATATCAGATCTTTTAACAGCCAGTATTTCATGGCTTGAGAAGGTCATCGCCAGAGCAGATAAACTAAATATACGAAAAACTCTATTCATGCATTAATATATCCTAATCGGGGTAATGTGCCAACGCGTATCAACCTGTAAAGATGTACACCAGTTATTCCCTCGTTCCATAATATTTTCCCCAGACAGGAGGCATAATGAAATACGGGATATCTCAGCAAATCCACCAGTATCTGGAAAACCCATCTCGTGAAAAGATAAAACCGGTAATCCTTGCAATCCTTACCATCATCGCTCTCGTTCTCACGTATATCAGTCTGGATGCAGGGATTGAAATTGTATTTACGCATTTTTTTTATATCCCGATAATCCTTGCTGCATACTGGTACAGATTCCGGGGTATCGGATATGCAATCCTCCTCAGTGGATTTTACCTCGTCGCTGATTACCTGCTGACAAATGGGAATATCCCGGCGCTCTTTGCCGCAATTGGACGGGTTATCATGTTCATAAGTATCGCTATTGTCATCGCCATACTTTCTGAGATGATATCCCGCCAGAAACAGGCAATTCTTGAAAAAAATTCCCAATTGCAGGAATCCAACCGGGCACTCGAAGAAAAAGAAAAACAATTGCGACTTAATCTGCAAAAGCTGGCTGATAGCGAACGCAACCTGTTTTCCAGCAGGGAGCAGTTGCGGCTTATCCTGGAGTCTTCTGCTGAAGGAATATTCGGTATCGACCGTAAGGGTTGTATTACCTTCATCAATCCTTCCGGTTCGCTGATACTGGAATACAAAAAACCGCTCGATCTCATAGGAAGGAACGCAGGCGAACTGGTCCACCCCGGCAACCCGGATGGCTCTCTTCGCGATCTGCAAGACTGCAGCTTTTTCAAAACACTTCAGGCAGGCACAACGCAGATGTGCGATCATGACTTATTCCGGCACGGTGATGGCACCACGTTCCCGGTCGCGTTCTGTTCAGCACCCATCATCAGGGACGGTACCGTTGAAGGTGCCGTCATATCTTTCGAAGACATTACCGACCGGTTGAACCTACTGGACCAGCTGAAGAGCTCCCTTAAGGAGAAGGAGAGCCTTCTTAAGGAGATTCACCACCGGGTAAAAAACAACCTCCAGATTGTCATCAGCCTCCTCAATATGCAGTCCAGATATATCACTGACGCGAAACTGCTCGACATTATTCAGGAAAGCCAGAGCCGGGTGCGCATGATGGCCTCGGTCCATGAACGGCTGTACCGTTCTGGTGACTTCTCTCATATTGACATGGAGGATTACCTCCGGTTCCTTACTACGAACCTGTTCAGGTCCTATGGTTTTCCCCAGTCCCAGGTGACCAGTTCTGTTAACATCAGGGGATTGGTTCTTGACATCAACACTGCCATACCGCTCGGCCTTATCTGCAATGAACTCATCTCAAACAGTCTCAAGTACGCGTTCCCGGACGGCAGGCATGGGGAGATCGCAGTTACGGCGGAATCCCGCCCGATTGGTGATATTATGCTTACCATCAGGGATACCGGTATCGGCATGCCGGAAGGGATAGACTGGCAGAATGCCGATTCACTTGGGCTCAAGCTGGTCAATCTCTTCACCGACCAACTTAACGGGCAGATCAGCATGAGACAGGATGGTGGCACCACGTGGGAGATAATCATTCCCCGGTCAACATGATCAGGTCTGTTGTTAATCCGCTTACCAGGGGATGGCAGACTCTATAAAAAAGGGACGCAGGATAAAGAACGATCATTCTCTGCGTACTTCGGAGTATTCGCTGGGGGTTCCTGGAAAAAATGCTGACACTCCCTCCAGAAACCGCATAGTCTTCCTTCCATCATGCAATCCCGCAAACCGGTTTTAGCGCTTATCATGAGGGGGCATTTTCGCAGAGGGGGGCGGGCGCCGACTCACGTAGTCACTCATGTCTTAAAACAATTTCACTTGAAAAAAAGAATTATAAACTGTCCATGCTGATACCGCTGAAGTCCTGAGCAACTTCACGGATATCCTTGACACCGAATGCAGTCTGGACCATGCTGAGTTCGATCTGGTTCGCTGCATCGCACATGTAATCGAGGATGTCAACGGACAACTCCTTCTGCATCTTGCTCTTCCTGAGCTGGTCGACAAGGGCCGACATCTTCTCAGGAGATTCCATGCGGAGTTTTGCAAGACTCATTACGCACATGTAGATGCGGGTCAGGTTCCGGTCGGTTCCCGTGATACACTCAAAGAAATTCCGAATCACCTGTGCCTGGTATATTTCTCCACTCATGAACTTCACCTCCTGCCTGTTTCTTTCTAGGTAATTCTCCTGTTCGAATTTTCATTATATAAGGCTTGCGGGCAAAATGCCCTTTTATGCCAAAAAAGGGGGATTTTTGCCGCTCTTTTTGCAATGTGCGGCTGGATTGTCAGACAATTGTATGACACCCGTCATACTCTGACGGGCGGGAGGGGATACTGCGCCGCAGCGTTACCTGGCCTGCAGGTCCGGAGTGGTCGGCAATAGAGATTCAACGTGACACGGTACTCGCAAGGCAGTGAAATTAATATGAGAAATTCTTTTTCTTCCCTACAGCGAGAATTTCGATGATCAGCACATCATGGTGCATGTAAAAAGTGGCCCGATATTCTCCAATCCGGAGCCGGTAACGCGGTACAGTCTTGGGGCTGTCCTTAACCTTCACGATATCATGCCGCTGGTCCGGGCTGGCTGCAAACCGCTCAAGGGCATTTTCGATCCTGATACGGTGTTCCTGAGGGATAGCAGCAAGGTCTTTCTCTGCCCGGCGGGTTAGAAAAATCCGGTACAAGACTTCACCGCTTCCGGGCCTTGATCACTTTGTCATCACCCAGGTCTTTCATAACATCCCTGAGGGACCGGACCCGTCCGGCTTTGATATCCTCGTCACTCTCTTTAATCGCTTCAATCTCTTCGGGGGTCAGAGGCTCGTCATCATAAGCAGATTCAGCTAACCGCCGGACTACATCATCGTACGTTTCCCGGGGAAACAATTTCAGATCGTCAAGGAGGGCCTTGGTCTCAGCCCGCATCCTGACCGTTGTAACCTCAGCCATATACTACAGTATACAGCAGTATACAAGAATAAAGATTTGTACGTGATATACCCAGATTCCAGGCTCAAAATATTCTAGAGGCTAGGGCAGGATCCGGCCAGGTCCTCTGTGATAATTTACCAACGGATTACTATTCCGGTACTTCAGCCAGACAGAAAAAAGATTTCTTACTTGGCCGCACTCACGATCTTGATGATGTCGCCATCCTTGAGTACGTGGTTTTCCTTGATGCGCATCTTGGTCCGGGCGTCCACTGCGTACAGGAAACCCTTGCCGATATCCGTGTGCACCTGGAACGCGAGATCGTGAGGTGTTGAGCCCTTCTTCATCAGGAACGCATCGGGCAGCACATCGCCCTGCTTGTTGCAGAAGTGGTTCTCATCCTCGACCGGGTACACAACGATCATATCGAGCAACTCGTAGACTGCACGGTTGATCGCCTGCTGGACACCCGTGCCATGGTTCTGCTTCATCAGGGCAGCGATCTTTGCAAGCCCGGCTTTCTGGGGTGCGGTCAGCGAACCTTCGTTGGCAATCCTGAATTCCTCATCGCCCGGCAGGTACTGGATCATGTGCGCTCCTGCCGCATTGCGGAGGGCAAGCTCGGAGGCCGCGCTCACAAACGCAACCTTGGCTGCCGCGAGTTTCGTGCGCAGCGCCTCGGGGGTCTCATCGATCTTGTTGCCGATGACGAGCATGGGTTTTGAGATTTTCACGATCTCGGCACACAGGGGAATGAGATCATCGATCGATGCGTGGATCAGGTCGATCTTGAGCTCCAGTTCGATATCGCGCACATCTTCCATGGTGATGCCAAGGCCGGTGAAGGTCTCTGCTATTCCCGCCTCGATAGCCGCGCCCTTGCCCTGCGACTGCCGGCTGATCCGCGTCCAGTGCTTGTCAAGGATCCCGTGCACCCACATCGTCATTTCGTAGATGAGGAACTTGATATCCTCTTCCGGGTCATGGTTTCCCGCGCCCACCGGGTTGCCTTCGCTGTCGGTGCCGCCGCTGGCATCGATCATATGGAGGATTGCATCTGCCTGGCGGAGATTATCGAGGAACTGGTTGCCCAGCCCCTTGCCCTTGTGGGCATCGGGCACGAGACCGGCTACATCGATCAGGTTCACGGCCACAAACCGGTTGCCGTCCACGCAGTGCGTGCAGGTGAGTTTGAGGTCATGACACGGGCACTTTGTACGCACATACCCGACACCAAAGTTCGGGTTGATGGTCGTAAAGGGGTAGTTGGCAATCTCAACGTTTGCCATGGTCGCGGCCTTAAAAAAAGTGGATTTTCCGCAGTTAGGTTTTCCTGCAAGCGCTAGGGTAATCATATCTGGTTCCTCAATGAATATTTTATCTCATAACCATCATTTCTGGGTCTGGGAAGAAACTGACAAAGTTTTTCCATCCCGGCTTAATAAAAGGTACTTATGACGTTCACGCAGAAAAATATCTGGTATTTCGAAAAGCCGGGGGATGCAAACACCGCCGATGCAGCCCGGTTTGCCATCGGGCGCGCAAAGGAACTCAACATTAAAACAATCGTTGTCGCAAGCACATCCGGCTCAACTGCAGACAAGTTCTTTGCTGCAATGAAAGGTTCGGGACTCAACCTGGTTGTCGTCTCGCATGTCATGGGATTTGTAAAACCCGGCGAGTGGGAGTTCTCCAGGGAAATCGCGGAGCGGCTGCGCGGGCAGGGTGTGAATATTGTGACCGGCACGCACGCGCTCTCAGGACTGGAGCGTGCACTCTCCCGTTCACCCAAGATTGGCGGCGGATCGCGGTCCGATGCGATCGCTGAATCCCTCCGGCGCACGGTCGCCGTCGGGCTCAAGGTTGCAGTCGAATGCGTACTTATTGCCGCTGACCAGGGGGCTATCGGTATCAGCGATGAAGTCATCGCGGTCGGGGGCACTATGAGCGGCGCGGATACTGTCTGCGTAATCAGGCCCGCGCACACATCAAACTTCTTCGATCTCCAGGTGCGCGAGATCGTTGCAATGCCGAGGAACCGTTAATCATGGTTTTAACTGAACTCAAAGAAGCTCTCGGCCTGCTCAGGACCATCCCGGTACTCTGGGTGCCGGGACTGGTGGCAGGTATACTGGCTGCAGTGCTCTGGATGATATCCAATACACAGGGCATCTTCGTTGCCAGTCGCCTGATCCTGATCTTTTCATTCATCGCGATCTTTTTCCTTGCCGGGAGTTATGCGGTGATCCGGAACGGGAACGGCGGTATCCGTGAACTCTTCAAAGGGGGGATTCAGTATTTCTTCCGGGTACTGCTGCCCCTGCTGGTGATCATCTTCTGCGCACTCATTCTCATTGCCCTTGTCGTGATCACCCTCTCGTTTGGGGGCGTCCCGGCGAACCCGGAGTTCGTAGGGATATTTTCCATCTTCATCCTTATTCCGGTAGCATTCCTCACGGTCTTCTTCGATACAGCAGCAGTTTTCGAAAACCTGCGGATCTTTGACGCTATAAAGCGCAGTATCGAACTGGTGACCACACAATCCGCACGGGTGCTTAAGTTCTATGTAATATCTGCTGCAGTGTTCGTCGTAATTACGTTCTCACTCATGCTTATCTGGGAAGCAGCACTCTATGACAAACTCGAACCGCTCACGCGCTTTAACGAGACACAGATTGCAGCATTTACTCCCGAACAGCTTATGGGTATGATTGGGGCTGACGGAGCGGTGATAACCGCAGTCTGCCTCTTCTTAGGCTTTTTGGTACTCCTGCCTGTCCTCTCAACCTATAAGGCATGTTTTTTCCGCTCGCTCACTCAGGGTACAATGTCTACCCGGGGTCCAGTGCCAATCGAACAGCAAATCACCGGTGAATATGACAGTAAGGGACGCTGGTACAAATATTAAAACCGGGAACTAAAAAAGGAGAAATTCTCCCGGGGATATGGCAGGTCAGCCATAATAAAACTTTTTTTTCTTTTATTTCACCCTTTCAAGCAAGTTGGTATTGCCGAAATTCTTCTGTGAGAGGAAGGCACAGCAGTCGGCCATCAGCTCTGCAGGAAATTCTGAACAACTGAATGAGGATTTTGCTGGCTCTGGAGAAATCGACATGAACCGATCGTGTTCGCACCAGAACGATGACACATTCAATTTTAAGAGTTCCCCGCCTCAGGGCTTCTCTTAAGGCACGGTGAGGCAAATGAGGGGGTAGCATTTAGTCACCAAAACCACCGCGGGGCGTCCCTCCTGGGGCGGCGGTGTTCATCATGTTTTGGGGGATGGGGGTTTCAGCTCTCATGTTGGTAATCAAGTCAATGCGTGCAACATTATCGTACAGGGAAAACTGGCGCATCAGCTTCCGACCGCAGTACGGTATTTCCAAACGACATCCATGAAAAAAGGTAGGTTCTCTTAATTCAGGTGAAGAGCAAAAAAAAGCCCCATTGCCACCAGTCCGCCGCCGATCGTTGCAATCAGGTTGGTACCTGCATTGCCCCAGATACCCCGGTTCTCAAAGGTTGCCCCGGCAAGACTGTCGATATTCGTGCCGATAAAACCGGCAAACGTACAGATCGCGACCATGGGAAGGGTAATTACACCTAACAGGAAGGCAACAACCGAGACTGCAAGACCCCCGAAAAGGGCAACCGATTCGCCCACGAGCGTTACACCGCCATTCGTACCAATGGGTACTTTTCTGAACGTCGTGATCATGTACGGAATTCCGCCGGTGACACCGATCTCGCTTGCAAGGGTATCCGCCGCTGCCGTTGCCACACAACCGACATACATGACAATAAAGATCGGATCCTGGAAGACACCATAGAGTACTGCAGCTGCTGCGGCAACGATCCCGTTGGCAAAAACATTACGGTAACCCCGAGCCCCGCCACGCCCCTGCTCAACACCGATTCGCTTCTTATACTCGAACTTATACTTGGTAGCAACCGAGCCGAGGATAAAAAACGCGAGCATGATCATGAACCACCGGGCATCGGCAAAAACAAGCAGGATAATGCCCACGAGCGCAGCGGAGAAGAGCCCGGAGAGATCAGCGGTTTTGGCACGGAAGGCAAAGTAACCGAACGTGAACCCGACGATCACCGCAGCAACCACCAGCTGGAGATTCACCTGGTAGTTGAGCTCCTGGATCAGCCACATCGTCATCGCGACCCCAACTGCTTCAAGGATCAGCGAGTCCTCGTACTTGAGCAGAATTACCTTTAAGAGAACCGCAGCGATGATACCAAAGATAACGGTCAGGATAGCCCTCTCGTTCAGGTATGCCATGACAAGAACCCCCGCCCATGCAGTCGAGATGACATAATACAGGTACGTATTGAGATCGTCTGCATCAGTCTGGAAGACGAGCTCCCCCAGCACAATCATCGCAAGCGAGGTGGCAAAGACAAAGAAGGGAAGGAGCGTAACGCCATAGAGCGCAGCAAGAGCACACATGGCATAACTGAGATATTTGGCATCGAAAAAACGCCACAGAATCAGTGCGAAAAGGATAACGACCAGTCCCATGAGCCATGCCGGCTTGAGATAGGGTCCGACCAGGATAGCTGCACCGGTAATTGCCGCTGCATATCCAAGGCCTCTTTGTCGCGCCATTTATACATCATGTGCTGTTAAAACAAAAAAAGAGCTTTATCGCACAGGCAGGGTATCTGTTCAAGCAGGCGCGGGGACTTTACCGTTCGTCGCTTTTGAATCCGATTACTATATTTTATTTCAACGACAAACATCTGCGTCAATGGCGTCATCACAGGATCTACCAAAAAATTATGATTTTGCGGAGGTGGAGGAGCGCTGGCGCAGTATCTGGCGCGATGAAGATCACTATTTTGACAAGAATTCAAAAAAACCGCAGTTCGTGATCGACACCCCCCCGCCGTATCCTACCGGCAACTTCCATATCGGCAATGCACTGAACTGGTGCTACATCGACTTCTTCGCCCGCTACAAGCGGATGAAGGGGTTCAACGTGATGTTCCCGCAGGGATGGGACTGCCACGGGCTCCCGACCGAAGTGAAAGTCGAGGAACTCAACCACATCACGAAAAACGATGTCTCCCGCGAAGAGTTCCGGCGGATGTGCCGCGAGCTCACGGAAAAGAACATCGGCCTGATGCGCATCACCCTCAGAAAGATGGCATTCTCGACTGACTGGTCAAACGAGTACGTCACGATGCAACCGAAATATTACGGCAAGACCCAGCTCTCGTTCCTGCGCATGCTCTCTTCCGGCTACATCTACCAGAGCGAACACCCGGTGAACTACTGCACCCGGTGCGAGACGGCGATTGCATTTGCCGAAGTTGCCTATGAAGACCGGGAGACCCAGCTCAATTATTTCGATTTCGATGGCGTGGAGATCGCTACCACCCGGCCGGAACTGCTGGCAGCCTGTGTCGCCATCGCGGTTCACCCGGAGGATGAGCGCTACCGCGAGCTGAAAGGCAGGACCATGAAAGTCCCGCTCTTCGGTCACGATGTGCCGGTGGTGCTGGACGAGGCAGTTGATCCCGCATTTGGGTCCGGGGCCGTTATGATCTGTACCTTTGGGGACAAGCAGGATGTCCACTGGTGGAAACAGCACAACCTTGCCCTGAGAAAAGCGATCGATCGCCAGGGCCGGATGACGGAGATTGCCGGCAAATACAAGGGCCTCAATACCACCGAATGCCGGGCCGCGATCCTTGCCGAAATGAAGGCACAGGATATCTTAAAATGGCAGGAGAACCTTGCCCAGCGCGTGGGTACCTGCTGGCGATGCAAGACGCCGATCGAGATCCTGTCAGAACGCCAGTGGTTTGTGAAGATCAAGCCCAAAGAAATTGCGGACGCAGCCCACCAGATCACATGGTTCCCAGAACACATGCTCCTTCGTATGGAGAACTGGGTGGAGCAGATGGAGTGGGACTGGTGCATATCCCGGCAGCGAATCTTTGCCACCCCGATCCCGGTCTGGTTCTGTAAGAAATGTGGCGAGATGACGGTCCCGGAGGACAAGGACCTGCCCGTTGACCCCACGCAGGTCGCCCCGAAGCATCCCTGCAAGAAGTGCGGGAGCACGGATTTTGCCGGGGAAGTGGATGTGCTCGATACCTGGATGGACTCATCCATCTCGGTGCTGAACGTCACCGGCTGGGATGGCAGCGGCAAACCCCCCTTCTTCCCTGCACAGATCCGGCCGCAGGGCCACGATATCATCCGCACTTGGGCGTTCTATACGATCCTCCGGTCGGTAGCCCTCACCGGACAGAAACCTTGGAACGAAATCCTGGTCAATGGTATGGTGCTCGGCGAAGACGGCTTTAAGATGAGTAAGAGCCGGGGCAATATTATCGTGCCGGAAGAGATCCTCGTGAAGTACGGTGCCGATGCCCTCCGCCAGTGGGGGGCTATGGGAGCGGCAACGGGTTCGGACATCATGTTCAACTGGAACGATGTGGTTGCGGCCTCGCGGTTCCAGACCAAAATGTGGAACATCACGAAATTTGCCCTCATCCAGTTGGAGAAAGAGGGTTTTGATCCGGATGCACAGATCACCGCGCTCGCAGACCGCTGGCTGCTCGTCCGGCTCTCGGATACGGTTGAGGAGGTAAGCGCTGCACTGGAAGCCTACCAGTTTGACGTCGCCCTCAAGGCCATCCGCGAGTTTGCATGGGAAGTGCTGGCGGACAACTATATCGAGCTGGTCAAGGGACGGCTGTACAAGAGTGACGAATCAAGAAAAGGCGCGTGCCTTGCCCTGCACACCGCATTCGATGCGCTCTGCCGCCTGCTCGCACCGTTCACCCCGTACTTTGCCGAGGAGTGCTACTCGCACCTCAGTCCCGGCAAGAGCGTACACAAGCAGCCGTGGGTGGCATTCACCTACGATGATGATGCAGCCCGTATGGAGGGCAACCTGCTCGTACAGGTCGTGGCCGAAGTGCGCAAGTACAAGCACGACGCCGGCCTTGCCCTCAACGCGCCGCTCGGGAAGGTCACCATCTACGCACCCCACACGGTCAATGACGAGGGCGATACCGGCCGTACGCTCAATGCCGATGTCCACTGGCGCACGGATGCTGCGAAACTCGACCGGGTAATTACGGATATCGACTTCAACCGCTCGGTTGTGGGCCCCACATTCCGCAAACAGGCACAGGCTTTCATGGCCGCAATCAAGGCGCTCTCACCGGAACAACTGGCAAACCCACCAAAAACGATTATGTTGGAAGGAACGGAAACCGCAGTTCCGGATAATGCGTTTACGCCAAAATATTCCTACATGGAGGAAGGCGCACAGGTTGATGTGATCACGGTCGGCGATGTGATCCTGACGATTGCGAAAGTGTGAATTTATTAAACTTTTTTTGAAATTGTTTTAATCATCTATCATTTCGGTCATGCTCATCGAAAAAATTGGAGTGTGACCCCCTCTCTCCCCCAGAGGGGGAGGCAGCCCAAGGGGAGCGCCCCTTGACCCCCTTTGTTGACTTTTTTATAAGTCTTCGTTTTCACAAACTTTCTGAATGGGCAATCGCATTTTGAAATATTTCCGGCGACAGAAATCAACAAAGCAGGAATTTGCCCAGCCGCGACCCGACGAGGCGTCGCGGCGACCCCCTTCAGGGGGTGGGAAACATCCCAACATTAGAATCCTACTAACCTGATCAGCTCTACCGCTTCCGCCCCTCTTTCCCCGATCGCACAACCAGCCGGATCCCATCCGCAACAAATTTCGCAATCTCTTCTTTTCCCAAAGAAGCATCCACGATAACAAACCGCGAAGGTTCCGCACGGGCATACGCGAGATAATTGTTCTGGACTGCTTCGAGCACTTCCCGTCTCTCGAAATGCTCGCGCCCGCTCTTGTCTGCGAGTCGGGTAAGGGCATCATCGATGGAGAGCACGAGCAGGAATGTGCGGTCCGGTGTGATCGACCAGCCGTTGTGCATTGCTCTCAGCCAGCCTTCCGGATCCGAAACAATACCTTTGAGCGTCACCGACTGGTAGGCAAAGCGGCTGTCGCTGTACCGGTCGGAGATCACGAGCCTGCCTTCGGCAAGAGCGGGACGGACAACCGTAGCAAGGTGTGCCGCATGGTCAGCAACGAAGAGCGATGCTTCGGTAATGGGATCGGTCTGTTCAGCGATCGCCCTCCGGACTGCTTCGCCCACCCATGTTGCGCCGGGCTCTCTTGTGAAGAGGGGATCGAGATCCATAAGCTGGCTTTTCAACGCGGTGAGCAGCGTGCTCTTACCGGTCCCGTCTATCCCTTCAATCGTAATTAACAACAGGTTCCCCTCCGTATCCATGCAACCGGGATATGCCCACGGTGTAGGGCCGTGGCAATGATTGCCCCGTCAAATCCAGCCGAACTGAGCGTTTCGAGATCAGAAACGGTTGCAACACCGCCGCCATACAAGAGTCTGCCGTCATAGGCTGCCCGCAGGGATTCCAGTGCCCTTAAGTCCATCCCAGATTCCGTTCCCACGGCGCCAATGTTGAGAATAATACATCCTTCGAAATTCCAGTTATTTACCCGGGAGAGGAATGCTTCCGGGGTTATACCGGAGGGAATCACCCGACCCTCTTTTACATCGATGCTCAGGTAACCGCCACGGTATCGCGAGAGATCCGCGCCTCCCGTTTCCGTGCCGATAATATTTTTAAGATTTGTTCCAGAGAGCAAATCATCGGGGAAACGGCAACCGCGATCCACATAACAGCATGAGACATTTTCCGCGCACTGCTTCACGATTGCATCATGCGAACCCGTGCCTTCAATCCGGTCGAGATCGGCAATGTAGAGATTTTTTGGCCGGATATCTGCCAGGTACCCGAGCGGTTCTGCCGTCGGAGATAAACCCCAGTCGAGCGGTTTATAGCTGTCCCGGTTCCCGGATTTGCCGTGGACAACCAGATTCTGCCGCAAATCCATCGCAAGCACGAGTTCCATAGGTGAGCGCAATCACTATTAGGACAAAAGATCATTAAATCCTATGCAATTGCTGGTCAGCCCAAGCTCAATCGATGAGGCCAGGCGCTCTGGTGCCGCTGATATCATCGATGTAAAGAAACCATCAGAGGGCTCGCTGGGCGCCAACTATCCATGGGTGATTCGCGAGATCAAATCCTTTGCAAAGAAACCCGTTAGTGCGGCCATTGGCGACTTCGATTTTAAACCGGGCGGCGCTGCGCTCACCGCATATGGTGCGGCCTGCGCCGGTGCAGATTATATCAAGATCGGGCTGACGTTTGAGGGAAAGGAAAAAGCCCGCGCTGTGATCTCTGCGGTGGTAAAAGCGGTAAAAGACGAATACCCTGAAAAGTTTGTCGTGATTGCTGCATATTCGGATTACCAGCGGATGGGATCGATCTCCCCGTTTGACATGGCACCGATCGCAGCAGATGAAGGAGCCGACTTTGTGATGGTCGATACCGGTATCAAGGACCGGCAGAGTACGTTTGCATTCATGAACGAAGATGCGCTCCGGGCATTTACCGAGACTAACACAAAACTCGGCCTTAAGACTGCTCTGGCAGGTGCACTAAAGTTCGAAGATATTGATGCACTCAAACGAATCAACCCGGCAATTATCGGGGTGCGCGGGATGGTCTGCGGGGGCGACCGGAATGCGACCGTGCGAGAAGACCTGATTCATACTGCACTCGCAATGATCAGGTAACATAAGGACTGGTGACCTATGTACGTTGAAAAACTGGATGTGCCACTCTCATTAACTTTTGATGATGTGCTGCTCAGGCCGCAGGCTTCCTGGCTGGAACCTGCTGAAGCAGATATCCGCTCAAAATTTACGAAAAATATCCACATGAATATCCCGCTAGTCTCTGCTGCGATGGACACCGTGACAGAGTCCGGGATGGCGATCGCGCTTGCCCGCGAAGGGGGTATCGGCGTCCTCCACCGGAATATGACGCCTGAGCACGAATTGCAGGAACTCATCGAAGTCAAGCAGGCAGAGGAACTGATCGAGCGCGACGTGCTCTTTGTAGAAGAGCACGCTTCCGTTTCCGACGCGGAGCGGCTGATGCACCAGTACAGTATCGGGGGTGTCCCGGTGGTCAATAAGGGTCGCATCATCGGGATCGTCAGCCGACGGGATGTACGCGCAATCGTCTCCAAACGCGGTGATGAAAATATCAAAAGCATCATGACAAAAAAACTGGTCACCGCACCAGAAGATATCACCTCAGAAAAAGCGCTTGAGATAATGTACACCAACAAAGTCGAGCGCCTGCCGGTGGTCAATGAGAAAGGCAAGCTGATCGGCATTATCACCATGCAGGATATCTTGGAAAAGCGCCAGTATCCCAAAGCGACCCGGGATGCAAAGGGTAATCTCCGCGTAGCAGCAGCTGTCGGGCCGTTCGATTTTGCCCGGGCCAACCTGCTCGACCAGAACGGCGTGGACGCACTGGTAGTGGACTGTGCCCACGGGCATAACATGAAAGTGGTTGCTGCTGTTGAACAGATCAAAGGCAGTGTCAAAGCCGATGTCATCGCGGGCAATATTGCCACATCAGAAGCGGCGGAGGCACTGGTGAAAGCCAATGTCGATGGCATCAAGGTAGGTATCGGCCCGGGTTCTATCTGCACAACCCGTATCGTCGCAGGTACTGGAGTACCCCAGATCACCGCGATTGCGCAGGTGGCCGATATCGCCCACCCGTGCGACGTGCCGGTCATTGCTGACGGGGGCGTGCGGTTCTCCGGCGATGTGGCAAAAGCCATCGCCGCCGGAGCAGACACCGTCATGATGGGCAGCATGTTTGCCGGAACTGATGAATCGCCCGGAAAAGTGATCACTATCAAAGGACGGCGTTACAAACAGTATCGCGGTATGGGTTCACTCGGTGTGATGAGCAGCGGGCAGTCAAGCGACCGTTACTTCCAGAAGAAAGATATCGGGGCCACCAAGTTTGTTCCGGAAGGAGTTGAAGGCGTGACACCCTATGTCGGCCATGTCGGTGAAGTCATGTACCAGCTGGTGGGCGGGCTTAAATCGGCAATGGGCTACACGGGTTCAAAGACTCTTGCCGATATGCACAAGAATGCAAAGTTCGTCCGGATCACCAATGCCGGCATGACCGAAAGTCACCCGCACAATATTCTCATCACCGATGAAGCGCCGAACTACCGGCTCTTTGAATAATTTTTCTTTGTTTTACGATGCACACCATCTGCACTTACCTCCATTAAAAATTAAGTTTGATGATCTTTTCCGGTAAAAAATTACCGGACAAAATTACCGTCCACGTTCAGGACTTGCAGGACGTTTTTATGATCTCAAAACCCGGCCGGTCCTGAAAGATACCTCTCCAAATGCGAACTGGCAGATTGCGATCGATATATATACATCGAATGATAGTTTTGTATTACACGATTCCGGATGATTGTTTAAAATCCTTTAAAGACGATCTCCGCAATTGAGGAGAAAATTATGCCAGAACCCCCCATAATACACAAATGTTCTCAATCTGATACGCTGATGAACACCGAAAGCCTCAGCATGACTCCATGGGGGGAACATGAAACCTGAAGAGTCACTGAATGTCGCCATTATCGATGATGCCCATAAGACCGATTCTCCCCAGGGGCGGGCTATCCAGCGGATCATTACCGGGCTCAAGGACTATGGCATCCATGTCGGCGAAGTAGCCTCACCCGAGGATGCCCGTGCAGCCTTCTCGGCACTTCCTGACATTGACTGTATCCTGATCAACTGGAACCTTGGCGGGGACACTCCTGATAGACACGCGGAGACGGCAAAGATCATCGACGAGATACGGGAGCGTAATGAAAAGATTCCCCTGTTCCTGATGGGCGAGCCGACAAACGCACCCCCAACATCCCTCCCGTTAAAAACCGTCCGGGAGGTCAATGAATATATCTGGGTGATGGAAGACACCCCGGAATTTATTGCCGGGCGAATATCGGCAGCAGCAAAACGGTACCGGGAAATTATTCTCCCCCCGTTCTTTAAAGAACTGGTGAAATTCTCAAAGGATTTCGAATACTCGTGGCATACCCCGGGACATGCCGGGGGAACTGCATTTCGCAAATCACCGGCAGGACGGGCTTTTTTTAATTTCTTTGGCGAACAGCTCTTCCGGTCAGATCTCTCCATATCCGTCGGGGAACTGGGTTCCCTTCTTGACCATTCAGGACCGGTCGGTGAGGCCGAGCGATACGCCGCAAAGGTGTTCGGCGCGGATATGACCTATTTTGTCACAAACGGCACATCCACGGCAAACAAGATTGTCTTTTTTGGCAGGGTGAGCAAGGACGATATCGTTCTCGTTGACCGTAACTGCCACAAATCAGCAGAACATGCGCTGACCATGACGCACTCCGTTGCGGTATACATGATTCCGACACGGAACCGGTACGGCATTATCGGCCCGATCCCCCCGGACGAGATGACCCCAAAAGCGATAAAAGCAAAAATTGCCGCATGCCCGCTGTCAAAAACTGCACGCAGCCAGAAGCCGGTACATGCGATCATCACCAATTCAACCTATGACGGGCTCTGCTACCATGCCGCACAGGTCGAAGAGGTGCTCGGCAAAAGCGTAGACAGCATTCATTTTGATGAAGCATGGTACGGCTATGCCCGGTTCAACCCGCTCTACCGGGACAGGTTTGCCATGCGCGATGGAGTAAGGGACGAAAACGGCCCGACCATCTTTGCCACCCAGTCCACCCATAAACTGCTGGCAGCACTCTCGCAGGCATCCATGGTCCACGTGAGAAACGGGAGAATTCCCATTGAACACGGCCGGTTCAATGAAGGGTTCATGATGCACAGCTCCACCTCCCCGCTCTACACTATCATCGCATCGCTCGATGTCTCTTCAAAGATGATGGATGGGGCATCCGGCAAAATGCTCACCACTGAATCCATTGAAGAGGCAATCCGGTTCCGGAGGACAATGGCCCGGATCAGGCGGGAGATTGAAACTGGCAAGGGAAAGAAGGACTGGTGGTTCCCGATGTGGCAGCCGGACACGGTCATCGATCCCAAAACCCGCAAGAAGACCAGCTTTGAGGATACGTCACTCAGTACACTCCGCGACAATCCCTCCTGCTGGACCCTTCATCCGGGCGATACCTGGCACGGGTTTACCGGCCTGCCGGACAATTACTGCATGCTCGACCCGATCAAGGTCACGGTTCTCATGCCCGGCGTGAATGATGATGGTACGCTTGCAAGCTGGGGTATACCGGCAGCACTCGTGGTCAAATTCCTTGATACCCGGGGGATTATCAACGAAAAGTCCGGCGATTATTCGATCCTCTTCCTCTTCTCGATGGGAATTACGAAAGGGAAATGGGGAACGCTCGTGACCGAACTCTTCGAGTTCAAGCGGTTATTTGACGAAAACACTCCCCTTGAAGAGGTCTTCCCGGACCTCACGACGGGATGCCCGGAACGCTATGGCGGTCTCACCCTCAAAGAGCTGGCGGGCGAGATGCACCGGTTCAAGAAGGATCATAAGATGTGCGACATCCTCCAGAAAGCCTATGCAATCCTGCCGGAACCTGCGATAACCTACGCTGAAGCGTTTGAAAAACTGGTGCATAACGAAGTCGAACATATTCCTATAGAGAAAGCAGGCAACCGTATCGTTGCAACCGGGATATTCCCGTACCCGCCGGGCATCCCCATCCTTGCTCCCGGTGAGCGTACCGGAAAACAGAACGGGCCGGTACTCCAGTACCTGAAATCATTGCAGGATTTCGACAAACGTTTCCCCGGGTTCGAGCATGATACCCATGGTATCGAAAATGTCAAGGGAGAGTATATGATGTACTGCATAAAGGAGAAAGTGAAGGAGAAGAAACAATGAGCGAAGAAGAAACCGGCCAGAACAACAGCCTCCCGTCAAAAAAAGTCCTGGGACTCTTTGCGCTTGCGATGATCAACGTGGCCGCTGTGCTGAGTATCCGGAATTTTCCCTCGATGGCAGTCTATGGCTGGTCCTGCATTGGCTGGTATATTATAGGTGCAGTCATATTTCTCATCCCTATCTCCCTTGCCGGGGCAGAACTGGCAACCGGCTGGCCCCAGGGGGGCGGTGTCTACGCCTGGGTGAAACAGGCATTCGGGGAGAAAGGTGGATTTACCGCTTTGTTCTGCGAATGGTCGAATAACCTTGTCTGGTTCCCGACGGTCCTTTCGTTTATCGCATCCACGCTCGCATTCGCGCTGACACCAGCGCTTGCGAACAATCCCTGGTACATGTTCAGCGTCATGATGATTGCGTTCTGGGGTACAACCGCGATCGCGTACTTCGGTGAGGAGGCTTCAACAAAATTTGGTAATGTAGGAGTCATCTTAGGAAGCATCATCCCCGCGATCCTGATCATCCTGCTGGGCGTCTGGTGGATGGGTTCGGGACAAGCGATTGTGCTGCCTCCCCTCACTCTTGCCGCGATGATACCGGCAATCAATTCCTCAACATTGCCATTCTTTGCTACGATTGTTCTCCTGTTCGCGGGTATGGAGATGGCAGGGTTCCACGCACTGGAGACAAAAAATCCCCAGAAGGATTTCCCCCGGGCTATGGCGTTGTCAGCAGTAATCATCGTCGTCTGCACGGTGCTTGCAACGCTTGCCATTGCGATGGTCATCCCCGCTGATAAGCTCAATCTTGCCTCCGGGGTTATGCAGGCCATCGAGTACTTCTTCACCGCAGCCGGTGTGACATGGCTTGTAGCACCGATGGCAGTGTTGATCACCCTTGGCGGGGTTGTCTCGCTGGCAGCATGGTTAATTGGCCCTGCCAAAGGGCTGGGTATCGTTGCTGAGGAAGGGAATATGCCCCCGCTCTTTGACCGGACCAACAAGTACGGCGCACCGGTAGCCGTCCTCCTCATACAGGCGCTTATCGGATCTGTCATCTCCCTGCTCTATGTTTTCTTACCTTCCGTCAACCAGGCATACTGGATTCTTTCGGCAATGACTGTTGAACTGCTCTGTATCGTGTACGTCCTTGTCTTTGCATCGGTGATCAAGCTCCGGTACAGCCAGCCGAATACGCCACGCCCCTTTAAGATCCCCGGCGGTATGGTCGGGATCTGGCTTGTTGGCGGGATTGGTATGTTCGGAACGTTGTTTGCGTTTGTTGTCGGCCTTATGCCGCCATCATACTTCTCGACAAGCGGAATTGTGTACGTGGGTTCGGTGTTACTCGGCACGTTCCTCCTTGCCGTGCCCCCGCTGGTTTTCTTAAAATTCAAAAAGGCCAGCTGGCTGAAATCTACGGGAGGACTGAGGTGAATGGCAATGAAAACGAATGATACCATCATCCGGAAAGGAGGCTGGCTATGAGCACGTACACCCGGCTGGAAATCGGACTCTTCGTATTCCTTATCATAGTGGTCCTGTTACCCTTGGGATTAATTCTGGTCATTGCCGAAGAATCCCCCTACCACCCGGTTTCCGGTGAACCAGTGAATGAAGCAGCGCAGGCAACGGGGATTACCGTTACCAGCGTCAAGGATACGACATGGAACCTTCCCGGAGCCACCGGCGGAAAAACGTACGTTCTTACGGATAATGCCGGAGAAGTAGTTACCGTGTCCACGCAGTCATTTGACAGTGCAGAGTCCCGGGATGCAGCCATCCGCATCCATAATGCCCAGCAGGTCGGGCGTGGTAAGCCCGTCGGCAGCCTTGTGGTCTTAGGTCAGCACTTAATCCATGTGACACCCGCGAACAGTAATATCCTGAAAAATCTTGCACCGGAACTCAAAAAGAAAATTTTATTGTAATTTTTTTTGGAAAATGTTTACTGGCTAGGGGGGATCCACTCACATATTTTTTGATATTTCTAGGAATGTTCAAACCCTCATATCCGCTTGAAAGACTTTGAAACAAAGCCGAACAATAACATTCTTGAACGGTTGAATGGAACGTTCCGAGAGAGAATAAAGGTTATGCGGAGCCTTGACAGCGCGATGGGTGCAGAAGAATTTGCCGCAGGAATGCAGACGTTTTATAATTATATCCGGCCTCACATGGGAATCAATGGAATGACGCCGGCACAGATGGCAAATCTCCCAATCAATCTAATGGGGAATCGGTGGGAAATGATGATCGGGTTGGCGGCAACAAAATAAATTATTTCTTTTTCGCCGTGTATTCATCCCAAGTCCCAATCAATATAATTATGATACTTATAATAGCCCATTGAGCAAACGCTCCACCAGCTTTTGAATAGTTTCCTTGAAGCAATGGAGGAACCATCAATATCATCCCAAGTATAACCACCAAAATTATAGCCCATTTTAACGAAAGTCTTAACGACATTTGATAACCCCATTTTTTGATATTGTTTTGATATTGTTCTATCCTATCTTAAACCAACAATATTAATCTTGAGAATTTATTTTTCTCATTGTCATCTGTAGATCTTTTGACCGGCTTTTGCAATTGCGATTAAGAGTATTCCGATAACGACGATAACGACCGCGAGCGTTCCATAGGTTAAAACAAGAAGAAGATTGGGAGTTATCATTGCAATTAAGGTATTCATATTGTTGATAACCGCGAGATACATCACATATGACATAAGGATGGCAAGGACTACCGTCGGAATTGCTACAAAAATTATGAGGAGTGTTTGAAAGTTCAGATATTTATTGGTGAATACTTTCCGATCCGAATAATTCATAGATGTAACTTTTTTCTTCGTTGACTTAAGTATATCCCAATTACTTTGATACTTAAAAGTCCCGCCATTTATCACCCGTTTCTAAAAGTCTCGAAGTCACGACAACGCACCAGAACCGGCCTTCATGAATTTTAAATGTAGCCAACACTAACATAATGTAAATCATGCATGACGCGATGGAAGTGGCCCGTCTCTTAGATATTCTCGGGAACCGGAACCGGCGGCGTATCATCGAACTGCTCCGGCAGAAACCCTGTTTTGTCACAGAAATATCCGATACGCTCGTACTTTCCCCAAAAGCGGTCATCGATCATCTCCAGCTGATGGAACGCGAATCGATCCTCTCCTGCGAAACCGATGACCGGCGCAGGAAGTACTATTACCTGGAAAATGACATCCTCGTTGATGTGAGCCTTCGGCAGGTCCAGGTACCAGGTTCAATAACCGACAAAAAAAGTGAACAGGACGAACAGCTGAAAAAATCGGTGATCATGCTCGCGCGGATGATCAAGGCGCACGACCAGATACTCTCTACCCTTGAACAGGTCAACCATGACATAGAAAACAAGATCGCTGATATTGCCCATAACCATAAGGATATATTTTTGAGCGAGAGAGATTTTACCGTAATAATCGCACTCTCGCATGATTCACTCACGCTCCCTGAACTCGAGGAAGCAACCCAGGTGCCACCGGAAGAACTTGTCACCCTCCTCAAAAAATTCGAGCGGACAGGAATCATTAAGAGAGTGAAAGAACATTACTCACTTCGAGGCGTTCATGCAGAATAATCCGAACAATCCCTACGACGACGTCTTTAACAACCTGGCAAAGATCGTTGAAGATATCGTTAAGAACATGCCGGACAGTGAACATGCCCGTATCGTAGGATATACCATTATCAGCCGTTCCCCACAGAATGGAGAGCCCGGGATATTCAGAGGAGAGATCCCGGAGGATGATGGTGAGATCCCCTACGAGATAACCGAGAGCGAAGACCAGATATTCATTACCGCAGAGATGCCGGCCACCATTAAGAACGCGCCTGTTGTCGACATCGAACCAGAACGCGTGCAGATAACTGCCGATGACCGGACCACAACGATCATGCTTGAACATAAGGTAGACCGTATCCACAGTTACTACCGGGTCCACCGTAGCGTCATGGATATCACGCTTAAAAAAGATTTATCTTCAAATCTCTGATCCTTTTTTTTGGAAATTCGCTGTTAATTGTGACTTGAAGTTAGTGGATTATAATGTGTCTATTTTTGTATTTATCACAATTGGCCATGTGTCGCTTAAATAACGTGTTTACTAATATTTAAAAAAAAATCAAAAAAAAATCAAATCAAATTCATTATATGTATCAAAAAGTATTAGGATTTATAGTGGAGCGGGAAAACTAATGGAGTATGCATTTCTTTGTCATTCCAGTAAGGATAAAGAATTGGTTGAAAATCTAGCTGAAAAATTAGGTCGAAGTAATGTATATTATGATAAATGGAATTTAGATGCGGGAGATTTAATTCCTGGTGAATTAGCAAGAGGGATTATCGAATCAAAATGGTTCATAATAATTGCCTCACAAAATTCAATGAATTCTCGTTGGGTAAAATTTGAAGTAAATTTAGCAATCACGCAATATATAAAAAATGAAAACTATCGTATCATTGTCGTTAGAATAGACGATTGCAAAATCCATCCCGAACTTCAAAGTTTTTTATATATCGATTGTCCTAATAAACCTTTTGAGGCTATTGAAAAAATTTTAGATTTAATATTAAAAGATGGCGGCAAAACAATTGCTCATGAACAGAAAATTCGTGATTGGAGAAGTGCCGTTGTAAATCGATTTGATGAAATGAGAGCTATTGAATCTGTCTCTTTACAAAATATTAAATTTATTTTTATTTATGGACTATTTTGGAATTGGAAAATCTACATTAGGTGAACATGTCTCAAATAAAGTTTTTAATAAAAAAGTAGCTAGATTTCCATTAACACAAGGTCATGATCTTCTACGATTATCGTTGGAGATGTCTACAAGATCTAATACTAAAATTTTAAAATCATATTCCAGTCAAGATGAGTTGTATTCAATTTTATTAGAATCCGCAGTTATTCTAATAAAACAAGATAAAGTACTTTTCTTTGATGATGTCGAAAATGCATTAAATGACGATGGTACACTTAAGGATTATTTTAGGATTATACTTGAAAAATTGTCAACATTAGAGAATTTACCCCCAATATTAATAGCAACTCAATATTTTCCAAAACTTGAGATAGAACTTCAGAAAAATTCACACATTTTAAAATTGGGTCATTTGGATGACGAATATATTGTTTCAATTCTTGAAAGATGGATCACTTTAGCAAATCCTAAATTGAAAATTCCTGATAAAAAAATTCTAAATAATGTTGCTAGCGAACTTTATGGCTATCCCCTTGCTGCAAGACTAGCATCTTATGTAATAGCAAAATATTCAATAGAACAAGTTCTCATTGATTTAAAACACTTTAAAAGTATTCGTATAGATATCGCAAATCAACTTATTGGACGTTCAAGGCAAGGACTTAATAATTTACAGAAAACGATTCTTGAATTATTAACAATTTCAGATTCGGGATTATCTCAACACGATTTAATTCAAATAATTAAAGAAGATGTTGAAAAAATCCGTGAGGCCGTTGATGAGTTATATCTAGATTCATTCATTTCTATTGATTTAGGGCTGTTACAAATACTACCTTTAATGAAAGATTATTTTTGGAATCGCTCGTTAAAAAGTGGAAATTGGCGTCAGTTATCCCGACAGATATCGAATCATTGTCAGAATCAATTATATGAAAAAATTAGCGATGAGGATTTCATACGCTATTGTTCGATGGCATATCGGCTCTTAATTTTAGTTGATGACTACAAAGGGGCAAAAGAACTAACATATCAATTTCAGGGGGAATTAAGGGGAGCCGCAATAAAATTGTTCCATGCACAGGATTATTCATTAAGTTTGAAATATGCAAATATTTGGCTGGAAATGAATCCAAATGATCACGAAATTAGATTAATTAAAGTGCGTTGTTTAACCCGAGAGGAAATATTCGAAGAAGCCGAGCACGAGCTGAAGAATTTGGAAAGAACTACGTATATACGACATAAAATATTCCACGCTTGGGGATTATTTTACAAACAAAAAGGGAATAAAGAAAAAGCAAAAGATTATTTCAAACGTGGATTAGATGTCAAACCATGGTCATTACCGCTTTTAAGAGATTATGGGGATGTTTTGGATCAATTGGGGGAAATTGATGAAGCGTTCAAACAATTGGAAAAAGCTCATTCACTTTCACCACGTGATAGATTTATCACTCCAAAGTATGCTGCGTTATTAGAGAAAAAAGGTAGAATCGATGACGCAATAGAAATTATGTCCGATTTAAAAGTTACATTTCCTGACGAAGCAGCAATTTATCATAGATTATCAATGCTTAATTGTGCAAAAGGGAATTTTAAAGAGGCATATCTTGATGCAAAGATGGCAGTTGATTTAAACAAAAATCTGCATGAATCTATTACCCATTTAGCTGCATTGGAATTAAGAAAAAACGATATAAAAGAAACTGAAAGGTTGCTTAATTTATTACCAGAAAAAATTCCTTTTGTTGAAAGAAGAATTCGCGATACAATATTTGCAGAAATGCAATTAAAGGAGGGCAAATTCGATGATGCAAGAGAACAATTAAAAACCTACAAATATATTGAAGATACTTATTGCGCGGATACTTTAGCAAGAATCGAATATGAAGAAGCGAAATTTCTGATTGCAAAAAAACATAATGAAGCAGCAAGGGAAAAAATCAAAAGAGGTTTAGAAATTGTGAAAAACACTTTAGGAAAATTCCCAAATAATTATCAATTAGAAGAATCATTGAAGCAATTAACTGTCCTTCAAAAAAGGTTGGAATAATAAATTTTTTAACGATGTCGAATTTTGAATCTCAAATATTATCTGCAAGTTTAATTGTTTCTCTCAACGACATAAGTTTATATGCTTCCTTTTGAGTATGCATCAACCAGTTTCATATTTTCTTTCTCCTTAACCACATCGTGACATATCTACCTATACCGATCCTATTGTCAGAGCCCGCCCCCATCCGCGAAATCTCCACCGCATGATAATCAATTGCAAAAACAAATTTGCGGTATCGCATCAATTCGAATGGAGTCAAGGGAAAAAAACCAAGCACCCTCCTGATTTGTGAGCTTGGTCATATGGTAACTGTTTCCAAACATATGGATAGGGAATAATCCTGCCTTATGAATTCAGAATATTGATGAACGCCGCCGCCCTCAATCGGGCGCCCCGCGACGGTTCAGGAGCCGGTCATCAGATTAAACCGAATCTGCCCGGCGAGACCCCGACGAGGCGGTCGAACGACCCCCACAGGGGTGGGATTGCTCATTTTTTCAAAACCTACATGAAAAATATTAATCGCACTTCACTCCACATTTTTCATAGAATCACACACTCCCTAATCAAAGAGGTCTGGTTTGAGTCTGCTGCTGTATGTGAAGTGTGGGGGTCGGACTTTACAATTTCAATCGTACCTTGACAAAAAAATTTCAGGCAAACCTTGATTGAAAACTTGTCATTGCGATCATGATCGTGATTGAAAGACTGATCCGGAACAATCAAACCTTGATTAAAATATTTTAAGCAAACCTTGATGGTAAAATTTTGACCAGACTTTGATTGAAAAAATTTCATCGAACCTTGATGATGAATTTTCAACCGGAGTTTGATTATAAAATTTCAAGCAGACCTTGATGGAAAATTTTTAACCAGAGTTCGATTGAAAAACAGATCCTATGATACTCTTTCGACGTGAACAGACACCGGGAAATCAATCAGACCTTGATTAAAATTCTTCAAGCGCACTTTGATTGAAAAATTTTAAGCAGACTTTGATTGAAATTTTTTCATCGGATCTTGATGGAAAATTTTCAAGCACACTTTAATTGAAAAATTTTGAGCAGACCTTGATTACATTTTTTTCATCAAACCTTGATTGAAAACTTGTCATCGCGATCATGATCGTGATTGAAAGTTTGATCCGGATCAATCGATCCTTGATTGAAAAATTTTGGGCAGACATTGATTAACATTTTCAAGCCTAACTTTGATTAAAAAATTCACCCGGAGTCAGGTTAGTTCAACTGATTACATTGGTTTTTAACAGAGTGATGATCACATTTTTCCAAAAAAAATGATGAATATTATCCCAGTTTCCAGGCAGCCTTGTCCTGCCCGTCGAATTCTATGTAAACATAGGTATTTTCCGGGGTCAGTGAGGCAGGTACCTCGTATATCAGGTAGCCATCGACCGCATTACCCTGCCCGGGAAAAACAAAATCCTGGGTCGTTGCATGGGAGTACCCGTAATCCTCAACACGCTCCATATTGAAATAATCGGACTGGTGCTCAAGTTCCTGGATCTCGATGGGGGTTGCTTTGGGGTTCCCTGATTTATCCGGAATGTAATGGGAGGAATCAACATTATAGGTATTTCCGCCATTATGCACAACAATCGTGCTGGCTTTCGGGTAGGGGTACCCATCCGTACCAATATTTTCGATGTTCACGAACACCAGCAGGTACTTGAATCCCGGTTTCGGGGTCAGGGGCTCGGTATAGTAGCGATTATCTAAATCATTGTGCCAATGGTAGGTCTCATTCATCCAGTACCGGTAGACGGTTGCCCTGCTGGCGTACTTGCCTTCGTTGAAATTGAACAATTGCCTGACTGAATACGCATCCGGGAACAGGTCCGGAGTGGGTGTCGGAACGATAGTCGTTGTAACGGGAATGGGAGTCGTTGCGATCACGGTTGTCGGGAGGGGAGTTAACGTTGTAAGACCCGTCCCGGGTAGTGAGGAGGACTGGGGATTTGAACCCGACAATTTGGGCAGAACCAGAAAATACCCTGCTCCTGCCAGAACAACCAAAGCGATCACAATACCCACGAGGATCGTTATTTTGGGATTTCCTTTGGGTATCGATCCCGGCTGGGGTGCTGCCGGGGGGAAAGGGGCCTGCGATACCGGTGAGGGTATAGGTGCGGGTGTGGGTGCTGATGGGATCTGTTCAACCACCGCACCACAACTTTCGCAAAATTTTACACCATCGGATAGGACAGCCCCGCACATAGTACAGAATTTTTGTCCCATACAGATTATTCACGGCAGGCACTAATAAAAAAAGCGGATTTTATCCGATGTGTTTATCGCTGGAGATACCCGCAATCAACAGATTATACTTTCACCTTGATGTCGGTGGGCACCCATTGGCTGATGGTTTTTTTCGGCCGCATCTCATGGAACTGCTTGAGCGAGACTGTAATATCCCGGGTGAAGGCAAAGTACCCGATCTGCGTGGTACGGCAGAGTTTCATTGCCATATCCATCAGTCCCCGTGGGTCGGGTCGCGCTTCTCCAAGCCAGATATGGAAGATGTTGCCGCCGTCTACGATCGGGAAGAAGACATGCTCAATCTCCATGCGTTTTGGCAGGGAAACATCCGCGCCCGGTGCTACATGCGTTCCGTTCGTGTAATAGATCGGGAGATCCCGGGATTTGCCCAGTTGCTCGAGTCCCAGCTCGACATCGCCTTTGATCACTTTGACCGCAAAGTCGTGGTAGCGGCGGTCAAGGAGGTCGGCAACGGCGAACCGCTGGCCGGTTGTCTCTGCCGGGGTCCGGGCAAGCGCGATGGTCATGTTGTTCTTCTTGCTGAGCTCGCGCCCGTAGAGTTCCATCTCGGTCATCGCCCGGATGGCGAGTTTGAAGGCTTCCTTGGATTCATGCAGCTGCTTACCGGTATGGTGCTGGACCATCTCGTTCACACCAACCACACCGATGGTATACACGAGTCCTTCGAGATCAACGGCTATTGCACCGCGATCACCTGTATTGGGATCCTTGGGGCGCTGCATGGCAAAGGGCATCCGCCCGTTCCCGCGGATATTGTCCATCCAGCGGCGCTTGATCTTGAAGATCTCGATTGAGACATCCATGAGTTTCTTGAGCTCGGCAAAGAGGCGGGCATCGTCCCCTTCCGCATTATATGCAGCCCGCGGGCAGTTGACCGAGACGACCTGCCACGACCCCATCGAGAAATGCTTGCCCTCTTCAAAGAAGAGTTTCCGGTCGAAATCCGAGTCTTCATCAGCAACCGCTGAGAACTGGTAGGCACAGCACTGGTAACAGGAGATACCTTTGCCCGCGCCACGATAGGCAGGAAGCTGGTTGTCGTAATAGGGTGTGCCGAACTTGGATGCGAGCTCAAAGGTCATCAGGTACAGTTCCTGGTAGGTCGGGAGATCCGGGTTCTTCTTGTTGAACTCCTCGCGCTCCTGCATGAAATCCGGTTCAATGCTGATCTCGGGCTTCGGGAAATTGAAGGGCTTACCCCAGTAATCACCTTCCAGCATCACTTCCATGGTTGCCTTGAAGAGCAGGCGCACCTCGCGCTCGAACTCCCCATACGTCCGTTTCGGTGCGGATTTCCCGTCCCAGACTTTACCTTTGTACACGCAGGGTTTGTCCTGCCAGAGCGTAGGAACACCCGGAGAGAGCTGGATGGATGAGAAGACGAGCTGGCCGCCCCGGGCAACCATCATCTGCGTCATCTCGTACACAAACATCTGCACCAGCTGCTTGATCTCTTCGTACGCCATGCCCTCGACGAAGGGTGCAAGGAAGGTGAGGAAGTTATAGTAACCCTGTCCGCCGGCGAAATTGGTCTGCGCTGAACCCAGTGCCTTGACCGCGTGGAGGATGGCAACCTCCGCACGCTTGGCCGGGCCGGCAACCGAAGCTTTCGTGCCGGTGCCATCCGGCATCAGGCCATAGTAGAAGAAGTAGCGCAGGTCCCAGTCCTGGCAGAACGGGCGCGTGCCGAAGTATTCGAGATCATGGATATGCATCTCGCCGGATAAGTGATAGTCGGCGAGACTGGGCGGCAGCTGGAGCAGGTACTGTTCCTTTGAGATCTTATCCGCTTTTTTCTTGTGGCTGGTCTCGGCATTTTCCTGCAGGTTCGCATTGTCGTGCGCTTCAAAACCCCTGCCCACGTCAATCATGTGGGCATCGTAGACCGGCGTACCGACACGGGTTGAGACATTCCGGTATTGAATCATGCCCTTTTCGAGCAGGGTGATGTTCACGATTTCCCGGATGAGGGGGCCGGAAAGGGACTTGAGTCCCATGCTCTTTATCTTGTTTTCCACATCGCGTGCAATCTCCGCCGCGGTGGCCTCATCAGCACCATCGTAGCCATAAAAGGTTTCGACAAGTTTTGTCTCTTCTACGATCTGGCGGATGATCCGGTTACGGTCCCACTCAACGATATGCCCATCGCTCGTCCGCACCGGAGGGAGTGTCGGGGCATACGCGCCGAAGATGGTCTGCTGGCGGGTCTCTTTATGGGCCATCATTCACCCGCGATCAGTTTTGTAATGCGTGCACCATCCAGTTTACCGGAAGGAAAGAGATCTGCAGACGTGAAGAAGTCATCGTTTTTCTGGAGAACAGGAGCTTCTGAGACAAAGACCCCGTTCAGCCGCAGCTCGGTGAGGGATTCCGCTGTTGAAAGATCGCGTTCGGCAAAAGCGTAACCACCCTTTTTTAAAAACCCTTTCAGGAGGTCGCAGTTCGGGCAGTATTCAAGCGTATATACAATCAATTGCGGATTTTCTGCCATAAAAAAATACCCTCACTCTGTCAGTAATCCATTTGGTATTATGTGAATAAAAAAATCATGGTTTGTACACGCAGGTTTTTCCAAACATACATTCACCAGCACAAAACCGTATCATGAAAAACGATCACCATTTGTAGAGGAATAGAATAATAATACAATCAATGGTACGGGTTTTTGTTGCACTCGAATTATCTTCAGAGATACGGGAGCAGCTTACGATAGCGCAGGATGTCCTGCGCGGATGCAGGGCGCGCCTTACCTTCGTAGAACCCGCCCTCATTCATATCACGACAAAATTTTTAGGTGAGGTGACAGAGCAGAAGTTACCTCCAGTTATGGATGCACTCCGCACGGTTCAGGTTGCCCCGTTTTTGGTTACTGCCGGAAAAATTACCGTAAACAACCCATTACGTCCGCACACGATCTGGTGCACGATCGATGATGCCGGTGAATCCGGGCAGGTTTTCCAACAGGTAGAAGATGCTCTTTCACCCCTGGGATTTTCCCGCGAAACCCGTAAGTTCACTCCCCATGCCACGGTGGCGCGGGTAAAATCTCCCGATCCCTCGCTCTTTGCCGCAATCAGCCAGCTGGGAAACAGGGAATACGGGAGCTGCATGATCAGCGGTATGAAACTGAAAAAGAGCACCCTGACACCCCGGGGACCTGTCTATGAGGACCTGCTGGAGATTCCATGGTAGCCCACCTGCCCCTCGAAGAAACCGTTCTTGCCACCCTCCGCCCGACTCTTGAGGAGCGCGAGCATGTGTGTGGCATAGCAAAACGCCTGCTGGAGGCGATTGCCAAAAGCGGGAAGGCGCAGGGTATGGTTGTGGGATCGATTGCCCGCCACACATGGGTAAGGGGTGACCGGGATCTCGATGTGTTCATGCTCTTTGACACCGGTCTCTCCCGCGAGCAACTGGAAGAGGAGGGACTTTCCCTTGCACGAAAGATTGCACTGGAGTTCTCGACAAAGTTTCATGAAAAGTACGCCGAGCACCCATATATCAATGCGGTTATCGATGACGTGGACGTGGATCTTGTGCCCTGCTATAATGTGGACAGTGCCACAAAGATCCAGAGCGCAGTCGACCGCACACCGTTCCACACGCGCTATATTACCGATAAGATCAATGGCCTGATCGATGACGTGCTCCTCCTCAAGCGGTTCACCAAAGCCGGGGGCATCTATGGCTCCGACCAGATGACCGAGGGATTCTCCGGGTATCTCTGCGAGCTACTGGTGCTCTACTATGGCGGGTTTACCCCGCTCCTGAAAGCTACGGCAGAATGGCATCCGCATATGATTGTTGATCCGGAGCGCCACGCGGCAAAAGAGTTTGACGAGCCCCTCATCGTGATTGACCCGGTTGATCCACGACGCAATGTCGCGGCGGCAGTATCGCTTGACCGCATGGTGGAGTTTGTGGAACTTGCCCGGGGCTATCTCGAATCCCCCTCAGAAAAATACTTTTTGGTACCCGCTCTCCATACGATAACACAAGAAGAGCTTGCCGGCCTTCTTGCAGAGCGGGGCACGGGTCTCTATGCAATTACGTTTGCCACGCCTCCCTATATTGAAGAAGTCATCGTCCCGCAGCTGAAACGAAGTATGAGTGCCATTGTCGAGCATCTCGAGCGAAACGGGTTTGCCGTGCATCACGCCCATTACACGATGGAAGAAGAGCGGTGCATGTTTCTTATGGAACTGCTGGTGACAGAACTTCCCAATGTCCGGATACACAAGGGACCACCTCTCTGGAACCGGGTAAATGCGGAAAAATTCCGGGAAAAGCATGTCATCTCTCCCTTGCCGGGGCCCTACATCAACGAAGGGAAATACGAGATGGAAGTGCCCCGGGAATTTACCCGGGTTGAGGACCTGCTCACTTCCGATACCCTGCTGCAGGTGAGATTGGGAAAACATGTCCGGCAGGTGCTTGCACATGGCTGGGAACTAAAGAAGGGTGCTGAATGCTGGCATGAGGAGTTCGCACCGTTCATTGGGCGGTTTTTTGACCGGTGCTCTCCTCTGGTGCGGGTCAAACGACCGTGAATAATGGTTCTTTACTGCCAGAACCAGGAAAAATGGCCACGATGCCGAGAGCCACAAGTATTCAGGGTGAAAACGGAAGTTCCCTGTTCATAGTATAGTCAAGAACCTTTGGTTTGATACAATTTGTAATAGATAAATAGGAAATATTAGCCGAATATGGGAAAACGAAGGTTATTGCGGTCAAAATAATTAATACAGTATTAAAAGTAAGGTCTTTGACCATAAATGCGATAACAGAACCCTACCATCTCTCTTTTTTCAGAATTGAAACGAGATCAGCACCGTCATGAGATGGTTTTTTCAGAATCATCCGGAGTGATGCAAACCGTACTTCACGATCATCGTTATGCAGTCCCTCCATAAGGGCAGATATTGCCGTTTTACTCCCGATTGTTCCAAGCAATTCCATCGATGCCTGCCGCACCTCCGGATCCCTGTCCGTTAAACCCTCCGTAAGAACCCCGGTGGCATTTTTTTTACATTTCTCCAGTTCGGTCCATTTTTTCTGTGCAAAAAGAAAGATCACGTTCTGGAACTCGTTTTCGGGATGCCAGTCAATCGCTGCAAGATTCGATGCGACCATAGCTCTCACTTCGGAATCGGGATCCTGCAGTACTGAGGTAATAATCTGGCTGCTTGACGCCGGTTTCATACGCGATAATACCATAAGTGCACCCTTTCTTACTTCAGGATTCTTATCTTTGAGCCATTTTACCAGAGATCCTCCTCCCATTTCCTCTTGGTTTTTTCCGTCACATCGTGCAATAAAATAATTGACAAAATTTTTGTCAACGGCCGGGGTCCAGCCGAGTTCTTTGAGCGAACCGGCTGCCTCTTGTATGATAGTTTTATCCGAGGCCTGGAGGAGGCATATAAAATATTTGAGAGCAATAGTGTGCCCATAGTTTTTCTTTATTACTTCGCGGGCATTGAAGCGCTGTGCCGTATTATCCGAGATGAGAAGATCCCGCACCTGGTGCAGTGAATACACTCCCAGCATGTTAAGGGCAGTGCTCACCGTTTCTTTAACAAAGGGGTCCTCATCGGTAAAGTTCATAACAAGCGCCTGGACACTGAGGGGATCTTGAAAGACACCCAGCGTGAATAATGCAAGATTTCGTATCTCCTGATCCTTGTCGTGAATCGCCTCAATAATTGATGGGATGGAGCTATAATCCTTAATCACGCCGAGAGTTTCAATAGCTCTCTTCCTGATCACCGTGTCAGGAACATTTACCAGGGAGATAAGAAAAGGGACGGAATGCTGATCCCCTCGTTTCCCGCACGCCAGCATCGCCTCCAGACAAATGCGGGGGTCACTGTCCTGCAGGGCAGCAATCAGTACATCGGTATACCGGGGGTCTCCGGACATACCCATCTGCTGCACAAACTCTATCTTTTTTTCCGTACTGATCCGGGGATCTGCCATCTTTGCGATTATGTCATCAGGAAGATCGTGGCTTTCGTCATGTTTTTCTGCTCCAGGACCCCGGTCTTTTTCCAGGCTGTCGGTCCACTCATCACTGCTCGGATGTGCAGCATTGAACAGGAGTTGTTCGTCATCATTGCCCGGTTTCCAGCCAATAACCTGCAGCACATCAGCTGCACCCCTTCGCATGTATGCATACGGGTGGCTGAGCGTACTGATCATCCCCGCTATGAGAGGGGTCGACTCTTTGAGTTCCAAAAGTGCCTCTGCTGCCTGCTTACCCGTTGTGTCCTGTATTTTCTCCCCGAGCATCCCCGTCCCTGCATCAGGGATTCGATCGGATCCTGTTCTTCTGCTGATGATCCCGAGTGCTATGATGGCACCAAGCCGGACATTTATATCCGGGTTACGGGTTGCCTGAGCGAGGGATGCAACCGTCGCCGGTGTTTTTATGGCGCCAAGCCCCCGCAACGCTTGTTTATAGAGAACGGGATCATCTGTTTCCAGGACCCGGATCAGGGATTCCACTGCAGGGGGTTTTATCAGCTGACTGAGGTCCCGGGTACACTGCTGCCGGATGCCTTGATCCGGATCGTCGGGTGTAGTGTTGAGGGGGAGGGCTGAACGGGTATCATTGCTAATGCCATGCAGCTTCATCGTTTCCGGTGTAACAGGAGGGTTTTGGCTGCTGCGCAGTTGGATAGGTGGTCGTACGGGGGTTGAACGGGAAATATTTTTTGGAATATTTGCAGATTCTGAAAATATCCGGGGTGTAACCGCAGACTCTTTACTGACGAGGGGCGTATCCGGTGACATACCCCTCATCGAGCAGCAGATATCCCACTCCTCCCGGTCAGGGGCCTCCAGAGTTTTTTTCAAATCCGGAGAGGGTTGCCATCCCACCCTCTCCAGAGCAGTGCTTGCAAGGGTTCGGGTGGTTTTATAAGGTGAAGAGAGCCCGTTAACCAGCGAACGTATCGCCTCATCTGTACCGATACTGCTGAGTGCCTCAACTGCCTCGAGACTGACACACTCTTCCAAATCAAAGAGTGCCTTGTTGAGCGCCTCAACCGCTATCGGGCTTCTGATAATACCGAGAGTGCGGGCTGCCCGCATCCGGATATCGTAATAATCATCCTTTAATGCCCAGACCAGCGGTTTGATCGCAGCCTCTCGTATCCGCGGGATCTCGTCCCATTCGTTCTTTGCGATATAATAGAGCGCTTTATCCTGTGGATCTCCCGGCACCCCGTTAAGTTTCTCTAAGGCTTCTGCCGCCCTCAACCGTATCCCGTGATCCGGGTTGGCAAGCAGGGAAAGGATAGAGGGGATAGCTTTTTTATCTTCCATCCTGCCAAGTGCCCAGATTGTGTTCATCCTGACATCGGCATTGCTGTCCTCAAGGCATTGGAGAAGGGCGCCAACCGCTACCGGATTACGGATCTTCCCGAGCGCCTCTGCAACCTCAAGCCGTACCCGGGGATCAGTATCCCCAAGAGCCGTGACCAGACCGGAGGATGCGGTGCTGTCACGTATGTTCCCCAGCGCCATTGCACTAAGGCGTCGCACATCCCTATCCGGAGACAGAAGGGTGTGGAGGAGCGGGGTAACTGCCTCATCAGGTGCAAGATCCGCAAGCGCAGCTGCTGCTTTTCGCTGAATTGCGGTATCCGGGTTACTGAGCGCACGGATAATTCCCCGCACATCTTTTGAAGCGATTGATTTTTCTAAATCCGGTCGGAAATAATGAATAAAATCCATAGTTTTCCATTCATGTCAATCGGGATTCGGATTCCGGTTCCCGCAGAGAGTATCTTTGAGCAGGCGTGAAAACCGTTCTTAGGATCTGCAATCAGCTTTTTTGTTGTGTCTCCTTTTGTGGTATCCAGAATATAAGGGCGTACCCTCCGGAAGTGCCGTTTGCATCGTTTATGGCAATTGTTTCTGTAATAACGGGGATTCCCTTTTCAGAACGTGTCAACAGGATTACGTTCATTCGTATTTCCTGGAGGACCGGACACCCTGAGGGTTTATTGTTAAGAATGGTTTCTAGTGCCGGATCCCCGCGCTGGATTGTAAAGACCGAGGTTACAGGACTGTTCAGGTATTCATCAGCGGAAAAACCGGTCAGGGCGGATGCCGGATGGTTCATGTAGATGATCTGCTCTTCCTTATCAGTCACTATCACGCCTTCGTTCATTGCAGAAAATGTACCGATGAGTTCATCCATCTGGCTGGATCTTTTCATCGCTTTTTCTGATTTGGCCCGGTGCATGGCCAGCTCAATATTGCTGTAAAGCTCGCGTTCCTTGAAGGGTTTGATGAGGTACGCCAACGGTTTTGTCTTTTTTGCACGCTGAAGGGTTGCGTCGTCGGAATATGCGGTAAGAAAAATCACCGGCGCATCAAGAAATACCGCGATCTGTTCGGTGGCGGTGATGCCATCCATCTCACCTTTTAAGTTGATGTCCATGAGGATGAGATCCGGTAATGTCGAACGTGCGAGTGCAACTGCATCATTGCCGGTGGCTGCAATTCCGGTAACTATATACCCAAGCCGTATCAACCGCTCGTTGGTTTCAAGGGCGACAATTTCATTGTCTTCCACGATCAGGATCTTTTTTTCAGCCATAGTGTGCCCGGATTCTTTTGATTTTTTCATCTATGTTTAATTCATCGTCAGCAGCTGGTTTTTTTGTGATCTCCAGAATTGTATTTTTATGAGTTGCCTGTTCAGGAAACCTGATAATTATCGTTGTTCCCGGCTGGTGGACAATTTTCAGGGTGCCTTCCAGCTGACGGGTCAGGCTGGAGACGATCTTCATTCCAAGGGACTTATTCGTAATAAGATCAAAACCTGTCGGGATTCCACGCCCATCGTCACTTACCGAGAGGAGATTATGGTGCAGTTCATCCTGTACCATCTGAATCGTGATGGTGCCGCCGGATCTGTCCTGGAATGCATATTTTAAGGCATTTGTCACCAGCTCATTGATGATCAGCCCGCAGGGGATTCCGGTATCGATGTCAAGAGCAAGATTTGTGGGTTTTACCGATATGATAATCCGTACTTTTGTATCATCAACACCATAGGATTCCTTAAGGTATTCAATGAGGCTGGTGATGTAATCCGTAAACAGTATGCGGGAAATATCTGTTGACTGGTAGAGTTTCTGGTGAATGAGCCCCATGGCATTTACCTGCGAACGTGCATCATTGAACAGGTTTTTTGTCTGTTCATTATCGCAGGTCAGTAATTGAAGGTACAGGAAGCTTGAGATTGTCTGGAGGTTATTCTTCACACGGTGATGGATCTCTTTTAACAGCAACTCTTTCTCATGCAGGGACATCTGCAGATCCTCTTCAGCCTTCTTCTGCTCGGTGATGTCAATCATAACACCGATGAAACCGGCAATACTTCCATCAGGATCGTTGAACGTGGCTTTGTTGAATATGACATCACGCAGATGATGATCCGCATGGAGGAATTTTGCCGGGTATACCTGGATCCCTTTCCCGTTCATCAGCTGGGAATCTTTTTCTTCAGAGAGAACCGCAATATCCGAAGAGAAAAGCGCCGCATCGGTCTTCTTAACCATTTCACGTTTGGGAATGCCGGTGTAGGCTTCGAAGGCATTGTTGCAGCCAAGGTACCCTCCCTTCGAATCCTTGTAATATACCGGTGCGGGAATGGTATCGATCAACTGCTGGAGGAACTGAAGTTGCTGACGGAGGGTGGTTGTGCGGGCAGCTACCCGGGTTTCAAGTTCATCGTTTAATTTCTGTAACCGGTCTTCGCTCTCTTTGAGTTTTTTATCCATCGCATACTTGTATCGGGCCATCTCGATGACGGAATGCAATTCCCGCTCACTGTAAGGTTTGATAATATACCCGTATGGTTCGGTAAGTTTTGCCCGGGCAAGCAGGGCTTCGTCAGAGAATGCTGTGAGATATATGATCGGAATGTCGCTGACCTTGTGCAGTTCTCCTGCTGTCTGGACTCCATCCATCTTCCCGCCAAGATAGATATCCATGAGCACGAGATCGGGGTGGACCTCAGCCACTTTTTGGAGAGCGGTCTCCCCGGAGTTGGCAATTCCTACTACGGTATATCCAAGGCTGTTCAGGGTTTCTTTTATGTCGTTTGCTACAATCACTTCATCTTCGACAATAAGAATCCGGCTGGGGATCATACGATGTTACCTGATGCTGGTATTCGCACACCCTGCTCTTGAGGGTTGCGATCGGGCGCGATAGTAAGACATCACTGACCACGTGAGAAATGTCATGAGTTCATAGGATGCTGTGTTGATGACCCGTGCGAGTTCCCGATTTTTCTGTTCCACCCGGGTGAGTACAAGCCTGTCATTCGTGCAGAAAGCGCAAAGTCCCAATAGCCCGGCCTGGACTGACTGCCTGCACACCTCCCCATCAATATCGTCCAGTGAATTTTTCCCGTAGCTATTGATAGTGAGGAAGTGGCAGGATTACCGGTCCACGACATAGACAAGCGCGTCAATGCTGCCCATTCTTATCCTGAACCGCTCAAACGAATGCATCGTTTCCCTTGACCTGTGGTTATCCGGCAATAATACCCCGGAACCATTCGCAGTTTTTGTCCCCTGCTCATTCAAGCCCGGACACCGAATGCATGGTAACGGCAGGCCGCTCCTCGAGAATTATTTGAAAAACCGTACCGCTGCTATCAAGCTTGTCAATGGTGCCATACATCTGCTGGACAAGCTGGGTCACTATCATCAGACCAAGAGTTGTCGGTTGTTTCCAGTCAACTCCTATGGGCATCCCAACCCCGGTATCCCCGATTACGAGGATAATTTTTCCCGTTTCCCTGTGACCGCGGATTTCGATTTTTCCGTCCTGGTTTGCCGGAAATGCATAATTAAGAGAATTCGTTACCAGTTCATTGATTATCAGACAAACCGTGATTGCAGTGTCAATCTCAATTATCATATCCTTTGCTTCGATTGTCAGGTGGATTTTTCGCGTATCGGTGTTAAAGATTTGATAGATCTGAAGAACCATAAACCTGATACACTCCTGGAGGTCGACGTGGGTAAAACTTTCAGATTCATGGAGTTTCTGGTGGACGATTGCCATAGCCCGTACCCTGTTCTGGCTTTCCGTGAGTGCTATACGGACGTTCTCATCATCCGTGCGACGCACCTGAAGATTTAACAGGCTTGCAATCAGCTGGAGATTATTTTTTACCCGGTGATGAATCTCTCTCAGTAACGTTATTTCCTCGTGGTGCGCAGCATTAAGTTCAGTGGTGCGTTTCTTAATGCCCTCTTCGAGGTTTTCATTAAAGGTAAGAAGAGTTTCTTCAATCTTTTTACGATCTGACAGGTCGATTACCGAACAGATTACCGTTGTTTCGTCAACTAAGGCTGCGGAAAGCAGAACCCATACGGGCCCCCTCCCTCGGGTCAGGAGTTGAACTTCCCGATTTCGTACATGACCGGAATCCTTAAGCGCAGAAAAAAACGATTCGCGGGAGGGAGCGTCTGGCAGGATTACCACAAAATCCTTCCCCGTCAGGTCTGCTGTATCATACCCAAGGAGAATACCTAACTGCGGGTTGGATCCGGTGATCTGCTTTAAGTCAGGAGTGCAGGTAAACAGCCCCGCCTGGGAACTTTCGTAAATTGCCTTGTATTTATGCTCCTCTCTTTTTTGACCGAAAGAAAAAGACGACATGACAATGCCGATAGTGACGAGAATAAAAAACCATGCCGTGCTGCTGGCAAGATTAGAGATATCCCCTGAAAAAAAGAAGTACACTATTGTGAGGTATATCCAGCCGAGAAGAACGGAATAGATAACCCCGTATTTTGGCCAGAACCAGACAACAAAGAGTATCGGGATGAGAAGAAAGTAAGGAAAGATGGTATGCTGCCCGTGCAGTATGCTGATGACGGACAGGATCACAACCGCTGCGGTAGCAACGGCGACTGCTGTTACCTGCAACAGGTGTGTCCTTAGGGTGGATTCCATACTATTACCTCAATCATCTCGTCATGGTGCCTGGGAACCTGCGGGAAAAACCAGATGATTACCCAACCTCCCGGTGTTTCCTGCCGCAGCTAACCCGGAGGCTTTACCAAGGCAAACTCCCTGATAGTTGCATCAAGATCGGAAAGCCGGTACGGTTTGGGAAGGATCCCGGCAAAACCGTAACGCCGGGGATTGGCCATGACCGGATCATCAGAGTAGCCGCTTGAGACAATAGCCCGGACCCCGGAGTCCACTCGCTTTAAGAAATCCAGAGTCTCTACTCCTCCAAGCCCGGCAGGAATGATGAGGTCAAGGATGACTACATCAACCGGGTGAGGGCTTTTCATCGCGGACTGGTACATCTCAATCGCATCCTCACCCCGGGATGCCGTAGTTACAACATAACCTTTCTTCGTTAAGAAAGTGGAGGCGATGTCACATATTGCAAATTCATCGTCCATGATAAGCACATGAATTGCTGATTTTTTCACACGTTCCCTCGGCATTTCTGGTTCCGCAACCGGGATTAAGATCTTCACGGTAGTTCCTTTTCCGGGTTCCGAAGTGAACCTGATGTCCCCCCCATGCCGGCGGATGATGGAGAGTGCAATCGGCAGACCGAGTCCATGTCTTCCACTTCGGGTTGTGAAATAAATATCGAATACCTTGCCCAGATTTTCCGCATGGATACCTGTTCCCTCATCTTTAACCGTGATGACAAGATACTCCCCGCTCTTGAGCATCGGTGTGGTGACCGCGACAGTATCTTTGTGCACGCCAATATGTATTGCCCCGCCTTTTTGCATGGAATGGACCGCATTTTCCAGGATCTGGAATAATGCTTCGATGATCTGGGTAGTGTCAATAAACGCTTTTGGCAGAGGTTTATCAATGGAATAGTGAACGGTGAATGCTGCATCAGAGACTGCGTGCTGTACAGCACCTTCAATAAGAGGAACAATATCGGTAATCTTCCGGACGGGTTCGCCCCCACGGGAGAACGTGAGAAGCCTGCCAGTCAGCTGGCGGGCCTGGTATACTTCCTCTGCTGCAGATGACAGACGTAAAGACGCTTCCCCTGAGTCATTGATCAGGGATTGTACAAGGGAGATATTCCCCAGTACCTTGGTGAGAATATTGTTGAACTGGTGTGCTATTCCCCCGGCGAGAAGACCGAGGGATTCCAGTTTTGCTATCCTGAGCTGGTTTTCAATCGCTTCCTTATGGGGCGTGATATCGTGACAATAAACAGCGAAGTCAGAAGTTCTCCCCGGTTGTTCATTAACCGGGTATATGCTGACATCAAACCATCTCCCGTTGTACTCCTTTTCCTCATGGGATGGTGCTTTTAATTGGATCGTGGCATCGATATCCTCTTTTTTGACCGGAATTACGGCAGATATCAGCGGGTCAAGATAGTGTAACCCAAGAATCTCTTTGACGGGCTTTCCAATCCGCTTCGCCATTGCCTTATTGAGTGCAATGATTACCCCCTCTCCATTAATTAAGAAGAGTGAGTCAGGGGTGGCATTCAGAAGAACGTTTTTTGTTCGTTCGCTGTACTTCAGTTTTTCCTCAACTGCATGCTTACCGAGTGCCATCTCAATGCTGGCCCGGGCCTGCTGGCCATCAAAAGGTTTGAGCAGGTATCCGTAAGGTGTTGTATCACAGGCTTTTTTCAGAGTATCCGTGTCGGAATAGGCGGTGAGGTAGATAACGGGGAGGTTATCGCGATCCCGGATAATCTTTGCTGCCTGAATTCCATCGAGGCTTCCCCCAAGATAGATGTCCATAAGGACAATGTCTGGTTTTTCCTTCTGCACCGCGTCAAGAGCGCCCTCCCCACTGATGGCGATACCAGGAACATCATAACCGAGTTTCATAAGGCTTTCCTGGATATCAAGGGCTATAAGCTTCTCATCCTCAACAACAAGAATTTTTATTTTTTTGTCTTCAGCACTCATTACCAGGCTCCTTTACGATTCTGATAATCCTGATCCATGATTTTGAGTATTCCGTGTTTCAAGGGTATTACCAGAGATAATACATTTCATCCGTGTGTTCGGGAGACTGAACCGGTTCCCGCTGGTTAATAGCATATCCCATGCCAGACTCATCAGGAGTCTTCGAGCGTGATACCACACCATCTTTTCGAATTCACCTTTTATCATAATTTATTAATATAGCCTGATGGATTGATCCTGTTAATTAAAATTGTGGTGTCCTGATCAGGAATCCGGCAAACACCGATCAAAGTTTATGAGGGGAGCAATGTCCGGGGTATGATTCCTCTGAAGCAGGGGGTTGGGATTGTGGCGGGGATGAGGGGTTCTCCTCTCGTTTACCCATCGTCAGAGACTTTTAGAGTGCAGGAATCTGGACACTGAGGGAAAATACGCTCAATTGGGGCTCCGTTTGTCAAACCCTCATCCAGAAAACCTCGTAAAACCGTCCGTTTCGGTGCGTATGATAATGGAGCCCATATATCGCTCCGTTTGCCAAAACACGGGCGGAAAGACCCTCGACCATCGCACGCCAAAGGCCCTGGAATCGAAGCTATTTTCGCCACTTAGTTTAGCCCATTGGACCCGAGAAACCCTGCCGGAATGCGAATGTGAGAGTCGTTTTTCCGGGAGCCTGATTTTTAGAAAATGAGGCAGTCAAAGAACAAGGTCTTGCACGGAAATTTTTAAAAAAAGGAAAATATGATCCCGGCAGGATAATGTCGGGATTCATTTTCTCCATAACCTGCTAGTGTAGCCGGGACAGGAACTCATCTTTTTGCATTTTTCTTAATTTTAGCCGACGCCAGCTTCTCGATTGGAGCAGTATCGACCCCCGGAGTCAGGATAAGTGTGTGGTTCTGCACGGCACTGTCAATGAATCCTTTGCCGGCAGGAGTGCGGATGATCAGGGTGGTGGTACCCGCGGGGCTTCCGATCGCACCTGCGGAAATATCTGACAGCACAGCGGTGAGGTCCGTGCAGTAGTGGCAGCCTTTGCGGATGCAGGTTTCCAGTTCCGCGAGCGGCACAATAGTTGTTGTTCCATCCTGTTTGAGGACTTCGAGTTTTCCTTTTACATCCAGTTTTTTGATCTCATGGGGCTCCAACTTATAATCGGTGCGGAGTTTTCCCTGGATGAGCGCAGTGTAATCGAATGTCTCGGTGCAGAACAAACCGATGACAAGCCGGATTGCATTCCCGTACGGTTTGAGCAGATCATTATCGCTCTCCCGCATGCGTGCAACTGCCTGCACTGCACAGGGAACACCAATGACCGCGATTCTCTTGAATTTTCGTTCAACGACTGCATGCTTGAGCGCAGCAAGGAGGGGCACCCACCAGCTGTAGCGGCTGCCGGCCTGCTGCACGAGTACATCGGATTTCGTGATGATGACTGATGATGGTTTAAGGGTCCAGCGATCTTCTGTGACCGTCACAATGGCATCGATAAGTCCCTGGTCAAGGGCATTGGCAAGGATCGCCGTGACTGCCCCCCCGCTCTGTTTATGCGGGACTTCAAAGGCTGATTTCGCACAGGTGAGTTCGAGATACTTCCCGAGAGTCACTGCGGGTTGTTCCCCGATGCGCGGACATACCGAATAACACGCCCCGCAGCTCACGCTGTCGGTTGCCTGTTTGCAGTACCCGTTGCTTTTCGGGGCAAGAACCATCTCCCCCTCATCAAAGGAGAGGGCATCGGCCGGGCAGACCGCCACGCAGGCACCGCAGCCTGAACATTTGCCCGTATCCCAGACCTCGCTTTTTAAATCGAGATAAGTTTTGAGTGCCATCATCTTCACTCCCATGTGTATTTGTTTGCAAACGGCCGTGCACTTGCCGGTGCAATTCGTGTGTATTCAGATGCCAGCAGTGGAGCCGGGTCGAGATTAAACATTTTTGCAAAATCCTCAATGATCGGTTTGATCATCGCTTTCTGTTCTTCCGTTGCCGGGGTCTGTTTTGCACCGACACCGAGATACTCTTCATCCACCGGACCCCGCACCAGGATCTCGCCACCATGGATGCCGCTTCCGACACCCCGCTCGGATATCGGAGTCACGCCGTTAAGACCCAGGACAATGAGAAGTCCCCCGGCCATGTATTCGCCAAGGAATGCCCGTGCTGCTCCGCCGACTACAAGGATCGGTCGTTTCTCCATATACTGTTTCATGTGGATGCCGCCCCGGTACCCGATATTGTCGCGGACATAGACCCTGCCGCCCCGCATGCTGTGGGCAACTGCGTCACCGGCGCTGCCGTGGATAATTACCTTGCCCTTGTCCATCGTGTTTCCGGGAGCATGATCCGCGTTGCCATGAACAATGACCGTCGGACCGCTCATGAACATGCCCAGATCTCCGCCCGGGATACCGTTTACCGTGATAGTGACGCCATCGCCCCTTACACCATCACCGATAAAACGCTGGCCCAGGACATTATCGATGATGATCTCTTTGGCGCCGCCGGCGATTGCAGCCCGGATCTGCTGGTTTAACAGGGTGTAATGGAGCTGGTGTGCATCGATGCGAACCGTAGTCATCACTTTTACGCCCCCACGGTCTTGACATCAAGGACTTCCATCAGGCCTTCGTCAAGCATGTAACCCCGGAGCCGGTCGCGGTTGCCCCGCAGGCTTTCGATACTGTTGATGCCGGCAGCCCCCATGAGTTCTGCCAGTTCAAGCGTCCACCCGTGGATGAGATTTTCTACCTGCACGGAATTGGTTTCGGGATCAAGTCTCTTCACCAGTTCAGGTTTCTGGGTGGCAATACCCCATGCACAGTTGCCCCGGTAGCAGGTGCCGCAGACCCGGCAACCCATGGCAACCAGTGCGGAAGTGCCAATGTACACGGCATCTGCACCAAGACATATGATCTTCGCTACATCAGCACTCTCGCGGATACCGCCGCTTGCAATGATGGAGACTTTGTGCCGGATACCCTGCTGGCGGAGTTTGGCATCAACGCTGGCAACCGCGGCTTCAACCGGGATACCCACGTTATCCCGGAAGACCCGGGGGGCTGCACCGGTTCCGCCACGGAACCCGTCTATAACGACAGCATCAGCAGAGGAACGTGCAATCCCCGCAGCAATCGCAGATGAATTGTGGACGGCGGCGATCTTTACAAAGACCGGTTTTTTCCATTCGGTTGCTTCTTTGAGGCCGCGTACCAGCTGCTTGAGATCCTCGATACTGTAAATATCGTGGTGCGGGGCGGGGCTGATCGCGTCGCTTCCTTCCGGGATCATACGGGTACAAGACACATCAGCACAGACCTTCTCGCCCGGCAGGTGCCCGCCAATGCCCGGTTTTGCTCCCTGGCCGATCTTGATCTCAATGGCAGCTCCGCGTTCAAGATAATTTATATCCACGCCAAACCGGCCCGATGCTACCTGTACAATCATATTCTTCTGGTACGGGTAGAGGGACTCATGAAGACCGCCTTCACCGGTTCCCATGAAAGTACCTATCCGGCTCACGGCTTTTGCAAGCGCCGTCTGGGCGTTTAAGCTGATGGCTCCGTAACTCATGTGCCCGATCATGATGGGGGTCTCGATCTGGAGGTTGGGGGTGAGTCTGGTTACGAGCTCGACATCGCCATCCGGGAGCTCCCTTAACGTGAGCTTCGAAGGTTTCTTCCCGATATAGGTGCGCAGCTCCATGGGCTCACGCAGGGGATCGATGCTCGGGTTGGTCACCTGGCAGGCATCCAGCACCAGCCGGTCAAAGATGACCGGGTAGGGTTTTGCATTTCCCATTCCTGCGAGGATAATTTTGCCGGTTTTTGCCTGGTTGAAGATCGCTTCCCTGACTTCCCGGGTCCAGAGCGGGTGGCTCCGGTAATCATTGGGTTTTTCCTCAATATCGATCGCATCACGCGGACAGAAGGCAAGACAGCGGTGGCAGGCAACACAGTTCCGGGAATTTATCTTTATATCGTCTCCTTCTTTCCGGTAGACACCGTACGAGCAGTTTTCCACACAGCGTCCGCAGGACATACAGCGGTCAGGATCGATGGATACTTTGAATTTGAGAGGTGTGCTCCCGATGCTCATGAGTACACCCTCCCGATCACCGGCTCGCCGGCTTTTGGCATGGTGATGTTCTCAACATCCGGATCGATCCTCCGTATTGCAGCTTCTTCGCTGGAGATGTAGAGGCGGTCTCCGGATTCCCCGCTGACAAGGGGGCGGAGTTTGATACGGTCCGTGAATCCCACCAGTGCATTTTCGTTCGCAACACAGATTGCAAACGGACCGTTCATGAGTGCAGGACCATACGTGAGACGTATCGCCCGGTTGAGTTCCTGTTCTTTTTGCGGCATCCGGTCAATGTCTTCCCAGAAGGGGGGGGCCAGTGCCCGCACGGCCATTTTCTCAGAGAGCCCGTGTTTCCGTACAAGCAGATCCACGAGGTAAGCAACAACTTCGGTATCCGTGTACATGGTGCACTTGTAGCCATAACTCTCAATGTAGCGCCGGTTTGTACCATAAGAGGTGATCTCCCCGTTATGCACCACACTCCAGTTGAGGAGATTGAAAGGATGCGCTCCTCCCCACCAGCCGGAAGTATTGGTCGGGTACCGGTTATGGGCAAGCCAGAGATATCCCTTGTAATCCTCAATCCGGTAAAAATTTGCCACATCTTCCGGCCAGCCGGCTGCTTTGAAGACGCCAAGGTTTTTTCCTGAAGAGAAGATCAGCGCACCGTTCTTCTCTGCGTTCACCTTCATGACCAGATGGGTGACGATATCTTCATCAGGTGTGGTACTTTTGGGCATCAGGCTGCGGTCAGGACGGAAGAAATACCTCCAGGGGGTGTGGACTTTCCGGATATTGGGCTGTTCATACGTTTTGATCTGCTCATCGTGTACAATCGTACCCCATTTCTCAAGCAGGGTATCAAGGGCTCCCTTGTTCTCGCGGATATTGTCAAAGAATACATGCAGGGCATAGTAGTCCTTGTAATCCGGGTATATACCGTATGCGACATATCCGGCACCTTCGCCGCTCCCCCGCTCATCCATCATGGCGAGCGAATCCCTGATCTTCCCGCCATCCATGAGCTGGCGGCGCCTGTCAATTACACCAATTATACCACACATATTATCACAGAGAACACTGATCCATTATACTAAGCATTTCTTGAAATTGAATGTGAGCATTCGCTCAATAATGTAAGTAAAATAAATATAAATACGATTGGGTGGAACCTTTCTTCCATTATGTCAGCAGACGTAACGAAGATGCTCAAGAAAATTGAGGCGGACAAAGTCAAATTCATTCGTCTCCAGTTCACGGATATCCAGGGGATGCCAAAAAATGTTGCTATCCCTTCCATCCAGGCTGAAAAAGCCCTTACGGAAGGTATCTGGTTTGATGGATCATCTGTTGAAGGATTCGCACGGATTGAAGAATCCGATATGATCCTAAAACCGGACCCGGCAACGTATGCCGTCCTCCCGTGGAGACCGCAGGAAGGAAAGGTCGCCCGGTTTATCTGCGATGTGCAGACGTACGGAAACAAGCCTTTTGACGGGGACCCCCGGTACATCCTGCGCAAGACCATGGCTGAAGCCGCAAAGATGGGGTATACCTTCAACACCGGACCTGAACTTGAGTTTTTCCTGTTCAAGATGTACGATGGTGTGCCCACTACGGAGTTTGAAGATCATGGGGCTTACTTTGATCTCGCACCTACCGATTCAGCAGAAGATGTCCGGCGCGATGTTGTCCTTGCCCTGAGTGACATGGGATTCGAGATCGAAGCATCCCACCACGAAGTCGCTGACAGCCAGCACGAGATTGATTTCAAATATGGTGATGCGCTCACCACCGCTGACCGTGTGATCACGTTCAAATTTGCAACCAAGTCGATTGCCCTGCAGTATGGGCTCCATGCATCATTCATGGCAAAGCCGATTGCCGGTATCAACGGCAGCGGGATGCACACCCACGGGTCACTTTCCAAGAACGGTAAGAATGCATTCTTTGATGCCAATGCTGAACTTCAGATCTCCGATACCGCGATGTACTACATTGGCGGTCTCTTAAAGCATGCAAAGGCAATCACGCGTGTCGCCAATCCGACTATCAACTCCTACAAGCGTCTCGTTCCGGGTTATGAAGCACCCTGTTATCTTTCCTGGAGTGCCGCCAACCGTTCTGCCCTTGTCCGGGTTCCCGCAGCCCGCGGCAACAGCACCCGTGCAGAATTCCGCAGCCCTGATCCGATGTGCAACCCGTACCTTACCTTTGCCTGCATGCTCGCAGCAGGTCTTGACGGGATCAAGAATAAGATCATGCCACCGGAATCAACGAATACCAACATCTATCACCTCAATGCAAAAGACAGGAAGAGACTTCATATCGAAATGCTCCCCGCAAGCCTTGCTGAAGCGAATGCTGCAATGCTTAAGGATGAGGTCATCTGCAAGACTCTTGGCGACCATGTTGTTGAGAACTTAACCCGTATTGCAGAGATGGAAACCGATGCCTTCCGGCTCGCAGTTCACCCGTGGGAACTGGACCGTTACCTGGCAACATACTAATCAAAAAAAATTAAAATTTTTTATCGGCAAGGTTCGGACTTGTAATCCAGTAACTTACTGTCGACCGTTCTAAAATCCGGGATATAATCGGGGAATAATGGCTATTTTGTACTTAGTGGCGTTTGTCATACCATTCCGGTATGGGGTAAGCCACAAGTCAGAATAGTCTCTTCCAAAGGAACGGTTACCCGTAGGAAAAAAACTATCAAAGGTGAAAGACATGGCTATGGATACTGGTGTTACAGTCTGGCTCATGGTCTCGGCAATGCTTGTTATGCTGATGACCCCCGGAGTCGGGCTTTTTTATGGCGGATTAGTAAGAAAGAAGAATTTTATTTCGATGCTTGCCCTCTCGTTTGTAGTGCTCGCCCTGGTGAGTATCCACTGGGTTTTGATAGGGTACTCGCTTGCATTCGGTCCTGACATCGGCGGAATTATTGGCAATCTGGATTACCTGGGGCTCAATGGGGTCAGCGCGGATGCAGGATCCGGGACATACCCCCCGCTGGTATTTATGGCGTTCCAGCTCTTTTTTGCCTCAGTCACCGTGACAATTGTTACTTCAGCGGTTGCCGAACGTATCAAGTTCTCATCGTTCCTCGTTTTTGTTATTGTATGGCTTACACTCGTATACTGTCCCCTTGCACACTGGGCATGGGGCGGGGGATGGGCACAACAACTGGGCCTTATCGATTTTGCCGGGGGAACGGTTGTTGAGATCTGTTCGGGTTTTGCAGCTCTTGCACTGGCACTGGTCATTAAAAACCGGGCCGGATATGGCGAGTATGCCTTTGAACCCCACAACATTCCAATGGCACTTATCGGCGCAGCTCTTTTGTGGTTTGGCTGGTTTGGGTTCAATGCAGGAAGTGCCCTTGCAGTAAACGGTGTCGCTGCAACAGCATTCATCACGACAAACACTGCTGCAGCGGCGGGTGCGCTGGCTTGGATGTTTGTCAGCTGGTATCACGGAAAACCCAGTTCGCTCGGCATGGTGAGTGGGGCAATTGCAGGAATGGTTGCGATAACACCGGCAGCCGGTTTTGTCAGCCCACTGGTTTCAATCCTTATTGGAGCAGTTGCCGGAGTACTCTGTTATGGCATGATGCTCCTCCGTGTCAGGAAAAGATGTGACGAAAGTCTTGATGCATGGGCCATCCATGGTATGGGGGGTCTCTGGGGTACCCTGGCAACCGGCATTTTTGCTGCGGCAGCAATCGGGGGATTTTCAGGTTTGATTGAAGGCAATGTCCACCAGTTTATGGTGAATGCATTTTGTGCGGTTGCGGCAATGGTATTTGCCTTTGTCATGACGTACATTATTGCAACCGTCATTAACCATGTGATGGGTTTGAGAGTCAGCGAAAGTGAAGAGTATGTGGGTCTCGATATCTGCCAGCATGGAGAGCGAGTCTGAAATTCAGTTATTTTTACTAATCCTTTTTTTTGCTCTGTAGAATTTATTTAGAAAACTCTGACGACCGCTCTCGGGGGTTTCGCCCCCGCCACTAGGGCACCCCCCATTGCGATGACGATGTTTTACCTGTAACCTTACTCGGACTATCGCGCTGCGCCCGTCCCCCCCTAACTGGGGACTTGTGGCGCAAGAGGGGGGGGCAATATATTATTAAAAAAAAATTTTACAGAGCATTTTTTTTAAAATTTGTTTTAATTTATTGACTGGAGAAAGTTTTTTTGAATAAGCGGAATCGACGTACAATAGATATATTTTTATGCGTAGGAATACAACTTCCTTCTAACAACATCACTAAACAAAAAAGAGAGAACTGATCAAAATGACGACAGCCATCCCGCTAACAATGAATTCACCGGACTTTCTATCCGGCTTTGGTCGGGTGGAAGTCTTTACAGGTTCTCTTACACGATCGAAATCAGGGATTATGGAGAGATACCTTAATCATCACTCATGACAATGCAAATTTTATTTTTACAGGTGAACTAAAATGGCAATTGATACTGGAGCAACTGCATGGATCCTCGCTTCAACGGCGCTCGTGATGCTTATGACGCCAGCGGTGGGATTCTTCTATGGGGGGCTCGTGCGCAGGAAAAATCTGATCTCCATGATCACCCTGTCGTTCGTCGCCTTTGCCCTTGTAAGTATCCAGTGGGTAGTGATAGGGTACTCACTGGCGTTTGGAAATGATCCGGCTAATTCCCTCAACGGGTTTATCGGCAACCTGCAATACCTCGGGCTTAACAATGTGGGAATGGACCCCGGCCCTTACAGCACCGCTATACCCGGACTGCTGTTCATGGTATTCCAGCTCGTTTTTGCCACGGTAACGATGGCAATTGTGACTTCGGGTTTTGCAGAGCGTATTAAATTCAGTGCATATCTCGTGTTTGCACTTCTCTGGACCACGATCGTGTACGATCCCCTGGCCCACTGGGTGTGGGGTGGAGGTTGGGCTGCACAGTTCGGTGCGCTTGACTTTGCCGGTGGAACGGTCGTTCACATCAGCTCAGGATTTGCTGCACTTGCTCTTGCCCTGGTCATCGGAAAACGTGTTGGTTTTGGCAAGTATTCCATGGAACCCAACAACATCCCGTTAACGATCCTTGGCGCTGCCCTGCTCTGGTTCGGCTGGTTCGGGTTTAATGCGGGTAGTGCGCTTGGCGCAAACGGACTTGCAGCCCAGGCATTTGTGACCACAAACACCGCAGCAGCAGCAGGTGCAATGGCCTGGCTCCTCGTCAGCTGGCTTTATGGAAAACCCAGTTCGCTGGGGTTAGTCAGCGGCGCAATAGCCGGTCTTGTCGCAATCACGCCGGCAGCAGGGTATGTGACCCCGATGGCAGCGATTCTCATTGGTGCGATTGGCGGTGTGATATGCTATGGTATGCTGCTCTTCCGCATGAAAAAAGGTCTCGATGAGAGCCTCGATGCATGGGCGATTCATGGTATGGGTGGTCTCTGGGGAGCACTCGCAACAGGTATCTTTGCTGTCGCAGCAGTCAACGGTGCATCCGGCCTGCTTGAGGGGAACGTTCACCAGTTCGTTGCCAATGCGGCAGGTGCATTCGCGGCGGTCATCTACGCGTTTGTCGTCACCTACATCCTTGCAGTCATCATCGACAAAACTATTGGTCTGCGGGTCAAAGAGGAAGAAGAGTATGTCGGCCTTGATATCTCCCAGCACGGGGAGCGCTGCTGAAAAGGAGGATGCAACATGAAAATGATAAAAGCAATCATCAAACCGGAACGATTCGAGTTCGTAAAAAAGGCACTTGAGGACAAAGGTTTCAACGGTATGACCATCACCGAGGTGAAGGGAAGGGGCGAACAGAAGGGAATCACCCTGGAATACCGGGGGGGCCAGATGATCGTTGATCTCCTGCCTAAGATACAGCTTGAGATCGTTGTCCGGGACACCGATGTCGACAACCTCATCGCCACCATTACCGATTCAGCACGAACCGGAAAGATTGGCGATGGCAAGATTTTTGTCCTGCCGGTCGAGAAGTCGATCCGGATCCGGACCGGAGAGACTGAAACATAAGAAAAACAAGAATCAGATCAAATTTTTTTCACTAAACAGGGGCAGATTATTCTCGTTTTTATTAGCCCTTGCAAACACCGTATGCGACAATATTTTCTCGCGGATAAATGATCTGGATGTGAATAAAAAAAGGGTTATTGAAAATCCAGCAGGACCCGCAATTTCTGTTCAATGTGCGGAGATATCGGGTAATGAGATGGTATTGTCAATTGACCGGTATCCTGCTGTATTGCTTCTTCGAGATCGTCTTCAGAAATCCCATGTTTCTCATGATCCACCACTTCATGGAAGTAGATCTTGCCACCACCCGGCACTATCCGGCACAGGGAGCAGGACCCCTCCCCGGCACGGATATAATAATACGATGAACCAATCAGCGAAGACTGGTAGTCCTGCAACTGTTCAAGGATTGCCCGGTAGTCAGGTTCCGATGCATCCGGCATGATATACCGCGGCACGGGATCCACGCCGTTTATTTTTTTTGCGCTTGCCATTTTTTTCCCCTCCCTTCTTATCCCCTTCAACCCGTACATCCGGTACGGATCTAAGGTACGATGGAACTATCCTTCCATAGTATAAATAATTAACTACTACTTTTCAAAAAATGAATTTCACCTTTATAGCAGATTGTTATTTAGTATAATGGCGGAGATTTAATACTGCAATTATGATCCCGTGGCTGAATGTAAATTTTAAAAATTTCAAACCCAATGCCAAAATCGCCCTTAACGCCACGCGGCACATGAACAAGGTCGAGCGGAAAAAACTCTTCTCTCCGGACATTGAACCGATGCGGACTGCAGAAGGACGCTGGTTCGAAGCGATCGTATACGAGATGTTTTTAGAGATCTCAGAAAATTCAGACCGGATTAAATATCTTGCCATGAAAGGTGCAGATGCCCCCCGGCAGCGCGGGGATGTCCAGTTAGGCCAGAATGGTATTTTTTATTCAAAATATGGAGATATCACCGTCCGGGGAAACGGTCAGGATCTTGCGGAGTTTGACCTGCTCCTTGTCGACTCGGACAACCATATTGCATTTGCTGAAGTTGTCACATCGCCTGCAGACTTAAAAGAATTTGAAGCAGAAATTGAATTCAAGAAAAAACTTCTGGGTTACCTCTACAACCAGAAAGTGACCCCCTTCCTTTTAGTCTCCTCATTTGATCTGTCGAATTATTCTGTTGTCAAACGGCTGGCAAAGGACAAGACAAATGCGATCATTAACACCAGCTCGTGCGAACAGATCAAATCGCTGGTGAAACATTACCGCCCCCGCATCCTCTATAACAATCCCGAAAACCACCCGAAACTGATCCGGGCAACGGACATACCGACCAAAAACCCGTTTGATTACAAACGGTATCACGATGAAGTGCGCACCCAGTTTTTTACCGAGATCACAAAAACGGGGGGGAAGAAAAACATGGAAATTACAAGCCAGACCGGGCAGATCGTTAAAAAAGTGCTGTATGGCGGATTGTTCCCCCCTGCAATAAAATCTCTTTGTGATTGTTATGGACTTTCCGTGAAAGGAAAAAAGATCGAGTATGCAGATTTTTCAAAATATTATTCGAAAGCGATTATTGCAACCGATCTTCCCGGATTTGAGCTGATCATCTACCTGCGATCAAAGCAGAAGAAAGAATACCATAAAATGGTGCAGGTCAGAGACGGGCACTTCAAATTCGAACGCCCGACACCGCCCAAGGTGGGATTCTTCCTCTGGTTAGAAGCGATCCAGCCGTCACTCGGTACGAGGATTACTCTCCAGGTACTCGATACGTTTTCGATAAAGGAACAGTCGCGGAAATGATGACGCCGGATTTATTTGATTTAAGAAAGAGCAACCTCGCAGATATTCTCTAAATCTGCTGTCTCGTAATCCAGATTATATCCTGCCGGGTTTAATTCTGTCTGCACTGTTTGACCACCGTTGGGGAAGCCAACGCTGGCCGTGGGGCAAAAGCCCCATTGAGCGTACCTTTACTTGGATCTTCACTCCTGCTAAAACACGCGCCTGGACATCAGCCCGCCGTTCTCGCACCCGGCTCCACGAACAAACTTACATCGTTCACTCTCCGAAACCTGATTTTTTCTTACCCTCCCCGGAAAAAAAGAGCCTCATATTGGCATTCCGGCAGGGTTTCCGGGGCCCAGATGGGCTAAACCATGTGGCAGAAATTGCCTCGGTTTAATGGCCTTTGGTGAGCGTTATACGAGGGCGTTTCCGCCCGCATTTTGACAAACAGGGCAAAATTTAAGCGTTTTTTCCACGCGAACCGAAACGAGCCGATTTACGGGGGATTTTTGGACAGGGTTTTAGTAAAAGGAGCCCGAATTGGGCTTATTTACCCTCAGGCTTCCGGACCCACATATGCCCGGGGTTCCCGACGGAGGAATAAAAAGAAAGAACAGGTAGTCACCCCCCCTCTCCCCCATCACCTTCCCCGCACCCCAGCTCCCGGATCCTACCCATCCCTATATTCAGGAATAAAAAAACAATGGCATCATTCCAGGAGCAGCCCCCGCCCCGCGGGCATTGAACCAGAGGGAGTACCCGGCCGCAGAGAAAATCTTCTCAATCTGCTCCACTGGTCCATAGAAAAAATTCCAGAGATTGTTGTTCTTCCCGGCCGCGAAAGGGATCATGGGATCCATGGGGAGCAACGCAATACCATTGATCGGTTTTCAGGACCAGACACATTCAGGGGCGTGACAGTGCCGGAACAATTTCGTATAGACCCGGTCGTGCCGCATTCATCGCACGGCTGGTTTCGGGTACGGTTCGTAATGTTTCCATCACCGATGCAACCGCGACCGCTCCTCCGCTTGCCTTTGCAAAAAACAAAAGATGCGATCATCTCCCGGTAACCAAACGTTGATAATTCCTCCCAACAATGAAAGATGAGACACTACATGACGGACTCGGCACTTTCACGGATCATCGATGTCATTGTCCGTACGCTCGACCCGGATACCATCATCCTGTTCGGATCGCGTGCACGAGGAGACGCACGGGAAGATTCCGATTTCGACATCTGCGTCTTGAAAGACGGTATTACCCAAAGGCGCCCGCTGGCACGCAAACTGTATCGTGCGCTCTATGGCGTAGGCGTCCCGGTTGAACTGATTGTGGAAGCCTCGGATATATTCTCGAAAAACAAGGATAACCCGTATCTCATCTATCGTGACATTGCCCGGGACGGAAAGATCATTTATGAAAAACCGCACGCTGGTTGAACAATGGCTCAGCCGTGCTCAAAGTAATCTTGACCGGGCACGGGCAGGAAAGGTACGGGAGACCATTCTGTACGAAGACCTCTGTTTTGATTGCCAGCAGGCTGTAGAGAAATCGCTCAAAGCATTGCTGGTGGCAGAAGACCAGGAGAGCCCGCATACCCATATCATCGCCCGCCTGCTTGAAACTCTTGAACAGGGCGGTGTGAAAATTCCTGAGGATGTGAAATCTGCCGTAGACCTCACCGAGTATGCGGTTCACACCCGTTATCCCGGACTCTATGAACCGGTCACTGCTGAAGAGTTCCAGGAAGCACTGGCAGTAGCTGAGCGAGTGCATGAATGGGTGAATACCCTGCTCAAATCACTGGCAGGCAACTAAATGTCCGAAAAGAGCTGCCTTAAACCCGTAGATAGGTGATGTCCGCACTGCTCTAAGCACATAAGAACGGGTATCACCCCGCCATCTCCCCCATCACCTTCCCCGCCAGCCGCCTCGCCTCCCTGGCCCGCTTCCCCACAAGCCGGTCCTCCTGCTCAAACACCGGGTCGATCTGGTCCCGGATACTCCAGCGCTGCGAACCGTCATCTCCCATCGAACACCATACCGACAACCGGTACAGGCACAGCTCCTGATCCTCTTGTTCCTGGAGCTTGCGGAAGAGCCGGGTTCTCACGTGATGGTCCAGCACCATGACCGTTCCTTCGCAGATATCCGAGAGCAGGCTCATTCTCTCCTTCATCCACGGTGAGGTGAGTGCCTTCTCGTTGCACGCGGCAAGATAATCGATCGTGAGCGAATCCTTTCCTTCGAACACCTCCACCATCCCGACTGCCTGGATCTCAAGGACCATGAACTCCTCTCCCTCCAGCAGCCCCCGGCGGGCTTCTTCCTCGGTCTGTTCTTTGATTGCCGGCCGGTATTTTATTTCCGTGAGAATCTCATACGTATCTTCAGGCATGCATCTCCCTCCTTTTTTTTTATAACACCAGTCACATAATTGTTCACGCAGCGCATCATCAGGCATTGCATTCCGCAGCGATAATCCGCACATCAACTCCCGGATCCTGGCTCTGTCCTGTGGTGAGAAAAATGTCCGGTCAGCCATGCCCGTCACCTTCCACCCGGGCAGCGCCCTCCTGCTTAACCCTCTGCACATATTCGTCACGGGTCTCCACAACAACAGTATATCGATGGTGAAACCGCTTTTCGACCGTGATGAGGAAGACCGCTTCGCGTTTCTTCTTAATCTGGTCCGCGATCGCTTTTGGGATCAGGAAGAGCGGGATACCCTCGATATTCTCGATCGCAGCTACCGGGCACCCTGCCTCACCGGGCATATGCCACCACCTCGCGGATCTCCTTTGGCAGCACTTCGTAGCAGTGGATCGAACCGTTCGTAGACACGACCCAGACCTCGCAGCGGATATACCCATTGCCCGGGTCCATTGTCATCAGCGAACGGAACTGGCAGATCTCAAACCGGCAGAACGATGCAACGTACGGCCCGCTCACCGAGCCCTTCGCCAGCCGCAGTTTCACCGCAAGCGTCTCGTAATCGCTCCGCATCCCTACGAGATGGAGCGGGATATACTGCGAGAGAAAACTGCTCCCGACCGGCAGGAACGGCTCGTAGCCCCGCGAGATGAGCAGCTCCATGGCCCGTTCCCGTGCGGTGTTGAACGCACTCCGGGCAATCATGCTGCACGCCCCTGCTGTAGCCCGACCTGTTCTTCGGGTGAAAGAATTTCGCGTATCCCGTCACGGGTAATCTCAAAGACCAGGAACCTGTTCGAGGGAACGGAGATCCAGACTTCGAACCGCGAGGGATTGGCCTCCCCCTGGACATGATCGAAGAATTTCTTCGTGCAGCGGATCTCATCACGACAGAAAACCGCTGCCTCGGCCGGTGACATGATCGGGTGCAGGGAGATCTTCAGCTTCACCATCACGACATCGAAGATCCCTTCGCTAAGTTCCCTTGCAGCCATGAGATCGTACGCGGAGTACCGGGAACTCCGGGTATCACTCACGATCAACGGCTCATAGCCCTTGGTCAGGAGAATGGTGCCGGCCTGCTGTTTCAGTGCATTCATGCGGTGAACGGCAGTCATGCTGCGCCTCCGGCGTGGGAAATGGCGTGGCTGTGGAGCGAGAGTTTCGGGATCTCCCGCACGCTCTCTTGTTGTACCTCGAAACACCGGAAACCGTACGACAGGGAATACACCCAGATCTCGCAGTGGAGCCCGGTCTCTCCCGGATGGCGCGAGAGATGCTTGCGGAACATCGCGATATCACCGGCGTATTTTGTCGCAATGGTGTCAACGGCAACAGGCGAATGGGATATTTTCCGTATCCTGATATACCGCGTCTCGTTAAGTCCCCTGGATGCGACAAGGTGGGCCGGGGGCAGCCGCTTGTCGAATCCGACCGGGGGTATGACCCGGACCGTGAACCCGTGGATCTGAAGGAGTTCCTTTGCTCCCTGCTCGATCAGCGTGCAGCGTCGGCTGGTCATGCCCACACTCCTCCAAGGGGGCACTGGATAAGAACAGCACCGGTCCGGTTATCCATGAGCTGGTCCGGCTGGACCTCTACGGCAAAATGTTTGCCGAGGGTCGTTACCAGGATCTCGTAGTGCTCGCCGGGTTTCGGTGGATTGTTCTTCATCTGTTTCCGGAGGACACGGATCTCATCTTCACAGTACCGGGCAACTTCCGCGATAGTACTGAGGGTGTTGGGGCAGATCTTCAGTTTCACATGGAGAATCTCTCCGGTGAACCGCGTGCAGACAAACGTCTCGGGTGCATCGCGCTCCCGGAGCGAGACAGAGCGGATCAATGCGTAACCGCGATGATTGAGGTACTGGGCAGCCTTCCGTGAGATCGTGTGAAGCGCACTTGGTGTCATGCTGCACACCGCCCTGCCACAATGGTACTGCAGTTGCTCCGTGCCGGGACCCGGGATCGCTTATCTTCTGTTATTGCGATCTTTCCGTACCCGAATTCGACGATGATTTTTCCACTACTGGAGAGGCCCGTAAGTTTTTCGTTCGCCTCTGTTTTTGCCTGATTAATCCTCGAGGGCTTGTTGGCAGATGTGTTCTGCATAATTTCCACCGATTTTTTCCTGATGTTCACCCGCACTTTCCTTTAAACGAGAGGGACTTTGGAACGGCCACTCGTTCATGTTGTTTAAAAAAGACGACGGCACCCGGTGTTTCCGGGTAGAGCCCGGGCTGGAATTCCGATCGATGATGCCTGCTTTTTTATTCGGCAGGTCCCCTGTCGGATGACAGCCACAAGAACTACTCAGGTACCGGATACCGGCGTCTGACTATTACCAAAAAACGTGAAGAGCGAAAATATCGGGGCGTGGCCGCTCGTGATCCTGTACCGCAGCCCCAGGTTCAATGCCTGTACTGCACCGGTTGGGATTACGTATCCGGAGAACGGAAGGTACGCTGAAACGGAGGGGGTAACCCGGTGATAGGTGACGGAAACAAATCCGGCCTTAATGGCCTTTGCCGTCTTTTTCAGCCTCATTTTCAGGTACGCTGCGATTTCCCGGAACATTGTAATAAACAAAACTGGATTATTCGCATATTTAAATTACCCGTAACCTGCGGGTTATACGAATCGTTTTTGGGAAAAATCTGCCCGTACGATTGTTATTTTGGGATTTTTACTGGAGAATTTCCCGTGCGCGGCTGAAATTTTCTGGAAATTTGCTGAATATGATGAATCTTGTGGTTAAATGGGATTTCGGGAGCGGGAGGTGCCGCAAAAGTTTGAGGAAGTTCAATGAGATTTTTGAAGTCTTGCCCGGTAAAACTTTACTCATTCTGCACACACGCTCGGACGGCCGCATCGAACGTTTTTTCAAATTGCCAAAACCCAAATTTTGATCCCATCCCCGAAAAAAAAGAGCCCCCCTATTCGCATTCCGGCAGGGTTTCCGGGCCCGGATGGGATAAACTAGGTGGCGAAAAAAGCCTCGGCCCAAAGGCCCTTGGCGGGCTTTGGGCGAGGTCGTTTCCACCATTATTTTGGCAATCGGGGCGATATTCAGGCATATTCTCCACAGGAACCCCAAATAGGGAATTATCGGGGTTTTCCGGTATTGACCAGAATCTGAAAACAGGAAAAGAAGCCCGTATAGGGCTTATTTACCCCTAGGGTCATTACCCCCCGATTATCGGGTCACTCTGACAAAGGATAAATAAGGGGAAAATGCGTTTCATCCCCCCATCCCTGTAATTATCCCCACCACCTGCTGCGCCGTCACCGGATCCACCACCCGGGCCACCACCAGCCCGGCCATCATAACGATCAAGGTCCAGAATATTCATCATTCATCCCCTCGTAGCATTGACCGGCAACGGGAATGGCTCGCTGTCTGTTCCCGGTTTCTTCCCGTAAAAGATCCAGACGGGCGTACATACGTTTGGCGGCGTCGGCTGGGCTGAAGCATCGGGAAGATGTGACTCGATATGGTATCCGAACTCTACGCGGATTATATGATAATCAAGAATACTGCACTGGAGCGGGATGAGCAGGTCCTGCCGGTTGAGCTTTTCCCATGCCTCTTCTGCGGTGATAACCGGGATTTCACCGGCATATGCAAGGGTGCTCCAGTCTTTGGAAATATCCAGAAGTTCCCCATTTTCTCCGAGTGAGACCGCGATCCCGGAACCCATGACCGGAAAGCCGTTTACTAACTGGCTGTACGCGACCCGGGTATACTGTGGATATTGTTCCTCGACCGTCCCGGTCTTGAGATTGTATTTTTTCATGAACACCTGTTCGGTTCTTTCAAGGACCGCATCAGCAGGGAGCCCTCCGTATTTTTCGAGCGCTTTTTCAGCCAGCCCGGAGCCTTCTTCCAGCGACGGGATCTGCTTTTTCACGGTAAGAGAGGCGCCGGTGCCGGAAGAAAATTTCTGCACGGATACCACCCGGTACAGCGGGACGGTTGCGGGAGATGCTGGCAGTGGGACTTCAAGGGTGATCGAGCGGTTGTGCGCGATGGGATCGGGGGGTGATCCCGCCAGTGGCGGAGGATTCAGGCTGCTGACCAGTGATGCACCAATCAGTACCGCTATAACAAGAACCAGGAGAGATATCCCGACGCCCATCCCAATCACGATAACGATTTTTTTCACCGGGTATTTCTTTTGAAGGTAGATTATCATGAGACAAAAAAGCACGCCGATTCCAACGATGATGAACGATTCGGTAACTCCCGTTCGCCCGTACAGGACAATGCCAAGAAAATATGTAGAAAAGATCAGGAATGTTAAAACTCCGGTCATAAACGAGAGATTACTTTCAGTGAATTTTTTCATCATAACCGTTTAGACACATCCTCTTTGTTCTTCTGGTTCACTATCAGGTACCCGATGAGCAGAATTACCGGAATGACAACCAGGACAATAAGTTCTGCCCAGAATATGGTCCAGCCCAACTCGTTTCGCATGTTCTGCTGGCTGGAAAACACCGGCAGAATGAAAACGAACGCCAGGAACCCTAGGGACAGGATACTCCACAGGATCCTCCTGCTTTCATCTTTCAATAATAACAAAATCAGCAGTGCAGCAACGAACCCTTTTGAAAATAAGGCCACTCCGGCAGGCCACCCATTGAGCTTAATCCCAAAGAACCAGTCCTCCCAGTTGATGACGAACACAAAGAAGAATCCAGCTGCTACGAGTGTGAGGAATAAAATAAGATAGAGGCTGAGCAGGAAAGAAATGTTTTTTTTGTCCATCACTCTCTCCTAAGGTTTTTAATTGCTGCTGAGATGATTATGCACCCAATTGCGATGACAGGGAGTACAGCCGGTATCGGTGCAGGTTGCGTGCCGGGAGGAGTTATCAGGGTTGTAGTCGGGACCGTGGGGGACGATCTGGTCCCTGTTTCATCAATACCCGGTGCCGCAGCATTCAGGTACACCCCGTCAGGTGCGATCTGTGCGTGAAGGTCCGTGAGGTTGCTGTACTGCCGGATGTACACGGATACCGGTAGTTCCAGGTTTTTCCCATCCGACATTGACAACATGCGGTCATACATCTTACCAGACATGCGGATCACGGCGACTGGCTTATCCGGCGCGAGGTTTTTTTCATAATGCCATGTTGGGGACAACGTGGAATTGGTAAAATTTGCCGAAAAGTCGAGATATGAGAGGGGAACAGCAAGAATGCCCGGCTGCTTTACCCCGACGAACCGCTCGAACGTCTGCCCGGAGATGATGATGTTGATCATCTCCGACTCGGAAAGAGGAGTCGCCGGTTTTGAATCCTTAAAATATGAGGGGGGTATACAATGAGCGGGAGCGCCTGCTACTCCACACGGATTTGGGGTGGCCTGAACGCTGCTAGTCTGTTCTTCCCCGGATACCATTGGGACTATCGCTAAACTTACGAGTACCAGTATGAGAAGGATGATGCGAAATTCTGGTATTTTCATAGTAATCTCCTGAAAAATATGGCTGCACCGGCACAAATGACCAGTGCAGCGAACGGGATTGAGAGCGGCACCGGTGCGGGTTGTTGTGTGGGGGTTTGCGGCGTTGCATTCGAGGTTGCCGGAAAAATTCCTGTTGTCTGACGGGAAGTTGTGTTGGTATCGGGATAGATCTCAAATTGCCGGGCATCTCCCCAGACCTGACTGATACTGGAGAATGCTTCAACACGATACGTACCGGGAGTGCATCCGCTGGTGTTGAGAACATACGACCAATATTTTTGCGATGTCCGGTTGATTGTCGTGGCATGACCTCCGGTATCCCCACAGGAAGGTTGCCGTGCGGTAATTTCTTTGGTGAGAATGTGAGGTTGGTACAGTAATTGAACATACAGGGGATTGTTTTCTGAAAGCACGCTTGTTCCGGTTATCGGAAACGTGTCCCCTACGGTATGATTGCTTACGGGATCGATATGTATCGATCCGCTATACAACGTAAAGAGGGTAGAGGCGGTTGCATTACCCGTGACCGCTGCCGCACTCACGAGATACTCATCTGCAAGCCAATGGGTGGTGTCGACCTGAAAACGCCAGGTGTTATCTCCCTTGTGGCTCCCCATGACGGAGACTATCCCGGTCGTGCCTTGCTGCATACCTTCCGGTATCTTGAGGCCTGGTACGAATGAGGATGGCATGATCTGAACAAGGATTTCATCACCTTCAAAAAGGGTTGTCGTGCCATTGATCGCGAATTGATCTCCCACGGTATGATCCTCAATCGGATGAATGAGAATCGGCACTTTCTCAGGTTCTGTCCCATGAGCTGGTATGATGAAAAAAGATTCCTCCGCGTAGGTATCATTGACTGCGGGATCATTCAGCGCCTGGATAAGACTTGCATATGCAATCCGGCTGAAGGGAGTGTGTGGACCCGGCAATAAAGAGAAGATCTGTTGTTGTGATGCCGGCTTTTTTGTGTTTATCACCTCCCAGTCTCTCACCCTGATATCGTATAATCCCGGTTCGTGCGGAAACTGGAGTACAGCATGATAATTTCCCGGATCCATTTCCCGGGTTTTTTCCGGGAGTAATGAGATCGAGTAGGAACCATCGGATTCTACCTTTTGTAGGAAAAACAATACCTCAACGGGTCCAAAAATCCAGACCTGGATGTTCTCGTCTCCCGGCGCTGTTCCGGTCAGTATCCAGGGCTGTCCCTGACCTACAGTGGATGAAGGGACATTGATTGAATCATACAATGGAACTCCGGAAACTATTGAGATCAGGGTCCACAATATCACCGCTACCACTGAAGTAACCATGATGCATTTACGAAAAACCTTCATTTTTTTCTCCATGATTACTCCCCCTCGTGTTTTCGAATTGCTGCGATGATGGTAATACACGAGATCGCAAAAATGACAAGGGTGACCGGGAGCGGGGAGGGTAGAGGAGCAGTAACAGCGGGTGCTGGAGAATCACCGCTCACAACGGAAAGTTCCGGCTCATCAATAATTGTCGCATTGCCCCACCGGTTGAAAAAATACGTGGTATCAGATGTGCCAGCCGCAAAATACATGCCATCTTTTGCAACAGATACGTGCAATACTGATTTCGGTGTTCCATAATGCCAGAGTAACTTTCCCGTCTTATTAAAAACATAAACGCCATCTGAAGCACCCGCAATGATAACATTGCCGTCGTTGAAGAGTCCTACACTACTGATCATTGAATTATATTCATATTTCCAGAGAAGTGCCCCGGTTCTGTTGAACAACCGGACATAATACTGGGAGCCGGCAGCAGTATATCCTCCATCCGATGACACAGCCACGCTGGAATAATACGGACTGCTGTTGAACTGCCACATCAATGTTCCGTTGCGATCAAGTGAATAGAGATGGGAGTCACCTGCGCTCACGATGGACTCCCCCTCTGAAGATACTCCTACACTGGTAATACGCTGCTTCGTTGAATAATTCCAGGGAATTGTCCCGTCTTTTTCAAACGCATATATTCTGTTAGCGGGAGTCTGGGATCCGGCTATATGTATTCTATCAGTAATTGTACCTCCGGCTACTGCGTACGAACCATCGCCGGCAGCATCAAGAGTCCATGTTCGTCCCTGGGATACATTTTGCCCGATAATGGTACCATTCCGGTCAAACGAATACAGGTTCGGGCTGCCGGACGCATAGATTGAATTCCCGTCATCGGATATCGCAATACGTTCCACCGTGTAATCGCTGGTATAATCCCAGAGCACACTTCCGGTCCGGTTGAAAAAGAGAATTTCACCGTCTGCATAAAACGATGGTGCATCGGGATTGAGAAATACGGCGCCGACATAATCCCCGTTACCGGAGATCGCGATTGACCGGACCATTTTTTCGTCCCGCTGGAATGTCCAGAGGATCGTTCCGGTCTGATTATACAACCGGAGAATTCCTGTGTCGGAACCGGAAACAATATACTTCCCGTTCCCGGAACATTGGATGAGGACATCACGGGTTCCGGTCTGGTCCGACCAGACTGGGACCGGGGAGTTCCCGGTGTCAGCTGCATTCACGGGCAAAACCATTCCCGCCAGCAGCGCCCCCAGAAGTACCATCAGGATGACACGATGTAATCGTATGATTAACCACCTCTAACGTTTCTGCTCTTTTCGGAACACGATAATCACACTGCCAGCAAGAATAATGGTAAACAGGATAAACAGCGGATACAGGCGTCCGGGATGTGCAGTATCCGTGACAGGATATGACGTGGTCGTCCCGGCAATCACAAAACTCCCGTCGCTGGTTGCCTGGAGTGAGCGGGCATTTTCCCCGGACCAGCCGCCGTAGGTCCTGTTCCAGAGCTCTGCACCGGATCGATCCAGCCGGATGAGCCAGATATCCCCGTCCTTATCACCGATCATTGCATACCCGCCGTCCGGAACTTCAACTGCCAGTTCCGATCCTTTCGGTGCATAGGTCCCGAAATCATAGACCCGGTGCCAGAGAATATTGCCGGATCCATCGGTCTTCACGATCCACGGGCCAACGAGTGAATCCCCTTTGATTGCGTAGCCCGCAACAAGGAACCCGCCATCCGATGTCGGCAGAACCATTCTGGGCTCAACCGGTGAACTTTCGGTCAATGGCCGGGACCACACGAGGGTTCCCTGATTATCGAGCCGGATGAGTGTCGCCGAACTTGTAAATGTGTCAACCATACCCCCTTCCGTTGTTGCCAGCACCGCGATATAACCGCCATCCGGTGTCTGGTCGACACTTCGGATCCCATCCTGGCCGGAACCGCCAAAAGTCTGTTTCCAGAGAACCGTTCTGTCCGCACCGGTTTTAACGATAACGCCATCCGGAGAACGGTGTTCTTGTGACAGGAAACTCCCGGACACAACATACCCGCCGTCAGATGACCGGGTGACAGACGCCCCTTCTCCTGTTGGCAGGTCAGGGATGTCTTTTTCCCACTGTTTCGATCCGGTCTTATCGGTACGGATGAGCCACATTTTCGTTGACTCCCAGCCGGAATAATCATGCTTTCCCGTAAGGACAAAACCACCATCCGGCAGCTCTTGCACAGCATGGATTTCTGCAAGTCCATCCGAACCCACAATGACCCGCCCGGTTTTTTGACCATGGTCATCGAAGAACGTCAGCCATGCGTCGGAATGCTCGCCATTGTTCACAGCAGACCCTGCAACCACATATCCGCCGCTGTTCACCGTCCGAAGAGAGAAGGGTTCCTGCATCCGGTTATCACCGAAGCTCGTGTTCCAGAGTTCTTTCCCCAGTGCATCGGTCCTGACCAGCCAGCCGCTCTGAATGTACGGCTGCCGCCATGTGGTCTCCGGAGCGGGGGAAATGTCAGGGGTCTTCATGCCAAACAGATGCCGACCGGTTTCCGTGCCATCAGCCGTCATCTCGAGAGCCCATGTTCCCCATCCTTCACCAGTCCCTGACAGGACGAGCGATCCATCTGTGAGCCGGGACAGACTCCAGCTTCCCGACAGGATCTCCGTGTCAATCCCGGTAAAGGTCTTATCCCAGAGTACCGTGCCATCATTATCCAGGTTTACGAGATGGATCTCCCACGTGTCCGCAGCAACGGCCTCGCCAACAAGGAACCCGTTTTCGGGAGATTGGGCAATTGCCATGCCGCATTCGATCCCTTTGCCGGCGATCTTCCGGTTCCATATCTCGTTCCCTTCCGCATCAATCTTCACGACCCAGAAGTCATCGATGGTCAACCCCGGGGAGAAGGATGACCCGGTAAAAACGATCTCATCCTGGCGGGTGACCACTACCGATCGGGCTTCATCCTGCCCGCTCCCCCCAAACGTCTTCTCCCATACGAGATTACCGGCAGAATCGATCCTGATCAGGAGGGCCTCCTGAAGATTCCCCGAATTGGTATTCCTGACACCGGCAATAACCAGCCCTCCATTTGGGTATTCTGCAACGGACTCTGCCGAGTCAAAGACCTCGCCCCCGTACGTCCGGTTCCAGAGTTCGGTTCCCGAAGAATCGGTCCTGACGAGCCATGCCCCCTGTCCCTTATCGCTGAACGCATCGGATGTGCCCGCCAGTGCAAATCCCCCGCCACGCATCTCAATGACCGCGTTGATCCCGGTCGTCCATCCTTTGCCGAAGGTCTTGTTCCACAATTCCCTGCCTTCGGCATCGGTCCTGATCACCCATGCTCCCGTGCCGAACGATTCCGTTGACCCGAATACCAAGAACCCGCCATCGGACACTCCGATGACACCCCGGGCTTCATCTTTTTTATCGCCCCCGAATAACCGTTTCCATATAACGATATCGTTGCTGTCCCTTCTTTCCAGGGATATGTCCCCCCCACTGGTATACCGGTCTATCTGGTCTCCCACCGGCGTCTCGGGAGTCCCGGTAAGGACATACCCCCCGTCACCCGTCTTCACAACATCACGGTAATTGATCCCGGGATCTTCAGCCGCGAAGACCGGCCCGGCAAACAGGAGGAGCAGGATAACGACCACGATTAGCCGCATATGCGGGATTCGCGAGTGACTGCTCAAGGGACTTCACCTGCCGTGGCCGGTGATGATCGGAAATCCCGGCGTGTGACAAGGTACTTCCCGGTGGCAAATGCACATGCGGCAAGGATCATACCTCCTTCGGCAAAGGTCAGTATGGTAACCGGATCTGAGGTAAGACGCTCGCCCAGTTCGAATACGACAGCAATCAGTGACAGGATAAGATCGGCGGCAACTGCACCGGCAAGAAGAATGACGGGTTGCCAGGTTTTCCCGATACCCGGGGCGAAATACAGGAATGGCACCAGTACGGCAAATGCCATGATCGCCATCGTGAAAATGAAGAAATACACGACCAGCTCCAGGCCGGGGATTCCCATAAGCATCGAACCGATAAGGGAGAGCACGACCAGAGCAGCCACGGATATTCCCAGGGGAATCACCCTTCCGGGGATTCTCCTGAGTATCGTCATGAAAAAGACGGCTAGCCCGCCGATACCTGCAGCCGGCAGGAAAACGAACAGGGATGCCGCGACTGCGAGAAGGATCGACTGTTTCCGGGGATGGTCTGCAACAAGGCTGTGGACCTGCTGCAGGAACAGGATGGCACCGAATACCGCAGCAGCGATCACCATTGCCGCGAGAAACGGGCTGAGCCCGGTGAAGAACACAATATAGGGAATCCCGGAGATATCCGGGTATGTTCCCATATGAGGGCCTAAAGCTATGAACATATTATGCAGGTAGATACCGGTCACTGCGATCATGGCGGCAGCAAAGACTGCATGCCATTCCCGTTTCAGGGTGAGATGTTTTCGGATGAGCGGGAACGGCGTTATCACTCCCATCGCGAGGATACATGCCTGGGGGATAACTTGGATGATGGTGATGAACGAGCCCAGCAGGAGAAAGTCGTTTGCGCTCAGCGATGTATACATGAATGCCTGGAACGGGCGTTCTCCCGCAATGAAAACGAGCGCGACCGCAACGGGAATGACCACATGCAACCATTTCTGCGGGGTCCTTCCGATAAGATAAGAGAACAACGATGCCAGGGCTGCAACCGGGAGTGCCATGACTCCCATCATTCCGGTAATAAAGAGGAATGCAACGATAATCATTGGGTCGAAAAGGGGGGAATACATTACATCACCGTGAGAAATATTTTTACGAGGAAATCTGCATTCATTGTCATTTGCGTTTTCTCCTGAGTATTAAATACCCGGCTGCCACGATAGTGAGCCCGAAGATTCCAAAGACCACGACATTTAACGATTCCATGTTGAGCTCAATATGAGTGTCCGATACGTACAATGACGGAACATATGCAGCCGTTTCATCGCGGCCCGGGATTTTTGACACGTTCATGGACTGGTTGTTCAACGCGGCTTTTTGCGATTCGGTCAGGCTGAAAAAAAAGTCCGGACAGACTGTTTCGAAATAGGTCACTGCCGGGATCTCCCGGTCCGCCAGCCCGTTCGAGACTTCGATCATCGACTCATTCAGGATGCACTGGCTGGTGTAATTCAGGGGATATGCCGGTTGTTGATCATCCGGTATCCCCCGATAACCAAATGCTGCGATGGCAACGCTGCGCTTGCCATACTGCATACCTCCGGCTGACCGGTCATAATCTCCCGGATCCGGGTTGCTGAAATTCGGCACCCGGACTTTCATCCGGGAATACGCTGCCCGGACGTTTTGCGGTCGGGAATCAAGATATCCGGGGTTGGTGATCACCAGGTACTCTCCGGCCGATACCTCTTGTCCCGCATGTTCCTGCATCCACCGGGTAACGTTGGAAGCGTGATCGTCCCCAATCGGTTGATCCGGCAGGGCTGGAAGACCGACCGACCCGAAACTGACCGGGCCGAAAGGTTCCTGTGCGATTGCGCCCTGTTCGATTCCTATCGCAACAATCACCGGTGGGATTATTAAAATTGCGATAATTAAGGTGAACAATGCAAAGAGGACAGTCTGGTTTACGTTTCCGTCCTTCACGTCATCCTCTCCGTAACCGGTCGTTTTACCGAACCTCTGTTCGAGGAAACCGGATGCCAGCGCATCCATGGTCGCAACAATCATGCCGGTGAGCATGGATATTCCCACGAGAATGAACCATCCGCTGCTGATAATATTAAAAAACGTCCACATCTTAAAAAAATCTCCCGGGAACGGGGGATAATTCGTAGGATTCAGTAAAATATCCGTGTAAAGATAAAAATTACTGAACACCATCCCTGCGATAATTCCTGACAGGATGCCGGATGCCATTACCTTTTTTCTGGTAATCCCATGTTCTGCAAGAAAAAAAACGGATAATGCCCCGGTGAATAGGAAGCCCAGCAGCACCAGGATCAGATAAGAGTCTGCATAAATTCCAAAAAGCCTGCTGTTGTACTCCATCAATCCATGCCATCCCCCGTTTGCCAGGTGGAGAACGATGGTGAGGAGAATTCCTCCGGTAATCCCGGCAAGAACCTGGGCTTTCATCCATTGCGTTCCTGTGCCTGTTGGTTCATCGATCATGGGAATCGCTCAATCTCCAAAACACTGAGTTCCCCATTGCGTGAACCGGATATACAACCTGTCATGATGGATACTCCTTGAACGCAAACAATACCCGGTCATCTGCGTTGAGTTCGGCAAGAGCTTTTTCCCGCTCTGATTTTTTGGGCATTGCTGCATAATCATACTGGATGTAGACTTCCCGCATAGGCTTTAAAGGAACACCGGCTGCAATGAGCCGTTGTGCATTCGCTTCCTCCGGGTATCCTATAGCAACTGGAATGATGATCGAACCATTTTTCCGTTTAACGATCTGCACATATTCCCACATCGGTGCAACCTGTTCACGGATCTCAGCACTTCCATCCGTTTTAAGAATACTGAATGTCCGGTTGTAATCCGGCTCGGGCACTTCGAGATAATAATCTGCACCCATGGCTCCAACCGTGAGGATATTCACCGTGTAGTTCCCGGGCAGGGAATGGCTACTGAGGATCTGCCCGGCCTCCACTTCGCCAATTGATGCATCGACAAGGATCGCGCTGAACCAGTCGGCCTGTTCATGCCATCCCCGGGTTCCCGTATCAAGTGTCGGGCGAATCGCAGGTTGTGGATACAGAGGGTTGTATAATAACCCCTCCGGCGGGTACCGGGGCTCCGTTTTGAAGATATACGTACCGAGCGTGACGATTTCTTTGTCTGATAACGGTCGGTCAGTTCGAATTCCATGAGATTTTGCATGGGTGATAAAATCCTGATCTTTTTTATCCTCTTTTTCCCATTGCTCTATTGCGTCATTGGCATCCTGCCGGGAAATGGCGGATAAACCCGGGGAGAAACTGCCCGACCCTTCTGATACCGTGACATTTTCTGTGAGGAGATCAAATGTCTGGGTGTTGACCCCGATACGCGTCTGTTGCAGGGATTGTTCCTGTTCCACAAGCAGGATAACCCATACCCCGGGATGTTGCCCGATTGCAGATACGTGTCGCTCTGAAATGATACGGGCAGCCTGATAATCCCGGTCCGCAATCTCCCATGCCTTTCGGGATGCGTTTACATAATCGTAATCCCCCCGTGCTGTTCCACCATGGATGCTACTGAGCATCCGGTTTGCACCGACAACGATCTCTCCTGCAGACACTCCTCCGCGTTCAACCGGGAAGGTGTACCGTATTTTTCTTCCATTGATGTCTTCTATCAGACCATAAGCCGTCATGTTCAGGGTTGCATTCCGGTATGATGGCCAGCTGTGGATCTCAGGGTCGTCCAGCTGACAGCGCCAGAGATATGCGAGGGCGTGGATGCGGGCTGTTTCAACCGTCACCACATTTTCGTTGATCAACTCCTCCGTAATCGGACGGTCATCCGGAATATCCGGTGTCCTGTCAGGTTCCGGCGATGAGGAGCCCGGAGACACCGATGCGTAATAGTTGCGGAGGATGCTCGTATCCTGCTCTGACAGAGGGAGCCGGACATCGATGCCCTGCGCCATGGCATAATTCACGATCCTGCTGGCATTTGAATCCTGCAATTCCCACTGTGCAATGCGTGCCGGGTATTCGATTTGCGGGATAGAATCAAGACAGGACCAGGCGTATTCATGGCCGTTGTAATCTTCGGAGGGGTGGTCCGAAACGATTTCATGAGTGAACGCATCGACGATGATCCTCTCGTTTGCACCGGCGGTCGTGTTTAGGATAATGACCATGGCACAGAGGTGAGGGTACCCGCCGCTGTAGAGGGCAGGCGTATTCGACAGGACCGGGTAATCCGGGTACCGGGCTTTGACGATATCTTCTGCATCCAGTGCAATCCGCGAATGGTTGTAGGAAGGTGGCCCTTCATATAACCGGAAAATCCCGTGACCCAGAAGTTTGTTTGCAGCCGTCCAGAAATAACCCGGAATGGTTCCTTTGTTTCTGAGATAAAATTCATAATACTGCGGCCTGCCGTTGATATCATAGAGGATGACCGGTTCGGGATCGAGAGATGCAGAAACCCAGTTCGGTGCGGAACTGTAGGGACCCTCAATGGCAAACCTCCAGAATTCTGCAAGTGACTGGTTGTACGCAGTTTCAATGGGAACTTTGTTGGGATCTGCGGTGGACCGGAGGGAGGTATTCTCTTTTTGAGTGTGTATCACTCCAGTAGCTGTCTGGTTAACTGAATTGTCGATGCACCCTGATCCAGCAACATACACCAGCAGCAGAATGAACAGTATAGTTTCCCCGATTGAACCGTTAATTGTCTGAAACAGTTTATCGAACATATTCCCTACCAGTATTTTTTCCAGTCAATAAAGCTCTCATTGTCGAGTACTCCACGATCTATGTCAATATAGACAGATGCCAACCCATAAACCCGGGATGTCGCTGAGCCTGCCGTCATGGATAAACGAACCATTCCGGAATACGGATACGCCCATCCAAACGAGATGGGTCCGTGCGATTCGTTCATGTAACTCTGAAATTTTTTTGACGTTAATGCAATCCTGAGGGCACTTTCTTTTTGTTCCCGGGTAATTGCCGGGGCGTTCACATATTCCAGAAACTCCCGGGAGGGCAGATATGAGGTGGACGGGGCGATATCAACGGAAACAATTTCCGTCGCAGAGAACATCCCTGCAAGTGTCCCGAACGGCAGATTTAGGTTTGATATTCCGGACCCTGGAACGAAAACAGGGTTCTGCAATGGCCATCCGCCCATGCCGTACCCGATAACCGGGCCGGGCTGATCAGCACAGGATGTATTCACATTATACACAACCATAACCGTGAGCAGTGACTCGCACCGGATGAACGGGAAGGAGCACGGCCTTGTTACCATGCAGTCTTTCCCGCACCAGGTCACGTTCGGGTAGAGCCGGGCAGCCGACTCGTTCATAGTCACGAGCGGTTCTACGGGATGGGGTTTATTATACATCGACATGTCCTTTTGCCCTGCGAGAGTCTCCGCATGGGTCAGATAATACGCAGTGTCCATCGTCTGGTTCTCCGCACTCACGCCCGGGATCGAAACGATCGCTGCAAGAACCAGAACAATGACGGTAAGCATATGAAATTTCATGGTTTCTTTCACCCCGCCAGCAGCTGCATCCGGTGCTATCATCGAAATACCAAGGCTCTCTGTTAAGGTAATCACCATCAATCACATCCCTCTTTGTTCAACCGGTTCACCATCAGGCAAACCGTATTCCAGTAATAAACAGCAATGAACTCCATCGCATAGACCTCAATTGAATGCATTCATCCAGAAAAAAAGCCAGAATCCGTTGAGAACAACCGAAACCGCAAGGAACGGTTTCGTCCTCTGTGCTGCACAAAATCCTGCAAAACCGCAGATTGCTGAAAGAATTAAAATAAAAATGATTGTGTCGTGATGAATAAACACCATGTTATTTGCACGGAACAGGGAATACACAGTAATAGATAACAGGGGAAGCGGTAGTGCCCCGGCAAGGATTGCACCGGCCCGGTTCCCGGTATACCAACCGTAGATGATAGCAATTGCCGGGAAAAATGAGAATAAAACACAGAAGGCAACGAGCAGCATTATCCATACGATTACATCTCCTGCGGTTCCCAGCGCAGGCATCCTGGTGAAGGAAAAAAATCCGATCGCACAGATGACTACAGCAATCGTGACTGGTACAATCTGTTCCTGAATTCTGGTTAGAAATGTCATATTTATTCAGCTCCTGTTAGCAAAGCTCTCACTGATGCCGTGGTGTCATACCGGCAGGTTTCTGCGATCATATCCTTGAGAAATTGTACCGGTGACATACACTTTTCTCCCCCCCTTTCAACAGCTGCACCCGGTACTATCGCTGGAAATCCACTGGCTGCTGCTTGTGCCCCCCATTGCCGCATCAAAGACCTGAATGTGATCACTTGTGGTGATCAGGCGGGACCACAACAGCCGTTCCGAAGATCGTGCGAATTTTATCGTATATTTTGTCTCCCCCACCCGGCTGCCTTCCCCGGATATCTCTATCCGGTGAGAGCACTGCTTCCATGCAGGATCGAGTATGATTGCTGAGGTTCCGGTAACGCGTTCCACCCGCTGCCCATATATCACATAAAATCTGCCGGTTGTCGTGATCGTGGCAAGGGACCTGCCTTCCGGATAAAAAACCTGTTCAATCTCCGTCTTATTCACGATATACAGGGGGGGAGTCACATTTCCCGGGGTGGGGATGACCAAATCGATCCGCGTGATCGAGACCGAATTCTCATAGTGGTACTGATATCCACCATGTTCGGGGTTTTCGGTCTGGTTGTCCTCAAAGTGGAATGATCCCACAGGAACCGGTGCCAGGGAAACGGTCTGCAGCTTGCCACCGCTATCCAGAATTTCGGTCACCCGCTCACTCCGGTTGATGAGGAGGAGTCGGGCACCCGGAAATTCATAGAGGCCAATGACGGAGTCCGATGAACCGGTGATCTGTGCCCGATCCATCAGGGAGTCTATGAGTACTTTCCGTTCAGAGTAGCGCTGCAACGGGGGCAGGGTAAGGTTCCGGTCAGGTTCGGATTCCCCGAATTTATTGAGGAAACTCTCCTCAAATGTCGGCTGGATATCTGTTGAATAGCTCATCGGCATAGTATCAGAGCCACAGGTTCCGAGAGAGAATCTATGCTCCGGGCTGATGACAAATATCGCAATCCATAAAATAATGATAGCGCTGCACACGGTAACAAGGATCTTTTCCCATAGTCTCCGGTCGATAAGATTCATGAGTATTTTTTTCTCCTAGATAATGTGAAACGAGGCTAGAATTCCGAGAGCCAGTCCGAAGAGCATCAACACAAGAAATACCCGGGCCCAGAACTTTCCTTTATAGATTCCCTGGGGGTTTGGGTCACGCGGGAAGAACTGCGTGTCGATGTAATCCCGGAAGTACGGGCGCCCGCACTCAGGACAGACCTGGTGAAAGATTTTATCTTTAAATCCGCACCGGGGACAGGTGAACGGCTTTTCATCGTCGGTCATGGCGTCTCCGCTGGTTTTTGGGCAGAGAGGTTACCGGGTTCTGAATCCTGATGGTGAAATCCAAGCGCACGGGAAAGAAACAATGCTCCGATAATGGGTAACCCGAACATGTAGTAAACCCAGAAGGAGAGTTCAGATGCTGTCGGGCCGGTGCCGATTTTACTGCCGGGGGCGTACTGCGGAGGGAAGATCAATCCGTAGAGAAGGAGTGCGGACAGGATGCAGACGACAAGTGAAAGGATCACGAGCCCCATACCGCCGTCGTTTGTCTGTTTTTCCGAATAGAAGAAAAGAGCGCTGCACGGGGCGAGGAGGAAGAGTGCGGCCTGCCCGGTGTTCTGGTTCAGGAACATCATATCCGGAATGAGGGGAAGCGGCGAGATGAATGATGAAAGAGTAATTACGGTGAGGGTAATGGCGAGCGGAATTCCAAAGTACCAGAGCCGGGACTGATTTTTGGTAAGGCTGATAAAGAATATGCAGCCACAGGCAGAGATCAACCCCAAAACTCCCTGAAGTGCTGCAAGATAATTGGATCCAAACCAGGGAATTTCCAAGCGCGATCCGGAAATTCCCCCGACGAACACGAGAAGAAACATGCCAAAAACTGAAAAAAATATTGCCGATAGGACAGCAAGCGCCAGAGATTTTTTATCCATCGTCACAGTGATTCACTCTGGTTTTTCGTAGTAATTTTCTACCCCGCTGCTTCAGACTTCAGGTTTGATTCTTTATGTATAAATATGCGCATGATTATTAATTCCTGAAAATTATAAGGGCTTGTCGTCTGCCAGCGGGCAGGGTCATCCGGTTCGCATTCGAATGCTGATGATACCGATGACCAAAGCGGACAGAGCACAAAAAGTACCAAAACCCGGAGTCTGTGTCGTTGTTCGAACCGGTGAAATTACTTCCGGAACTCGCGAGGGGGTCGTTGCAATTACCCCCATCACCAATGTGGGTTTTGATAACGGAAAGCTACTTGGATCGAGCGTGAACAGCGAAATTTCCTGCACGGGATTCTCTACCGGGTTATCCCGTTTGTCGGCCGGAATATGCGCAAGATCCATAAAGATGATCCGGTTACCGGAGATTGCGGGTGCGAACATGTTAGGAATATCTTTGAGGACCTGGTACTCCTTTCCGGAAGAAAGATCGAACATCATCAGCCGGTTGCTCTCATTATAAGGATTGTAAAGGAGCATGGACGGCCATTCCATCCAGACGATCAGATCGCCCGAGATATCCGCTGCCTCCTGCTCTTTGATGCCGGTGGCAATCACCGTATCCTCACCCGTTGCAATATCGTACACGTACACATCAAAATTCTGGTCACGGCGATCGCTCCAGACAATGCGATTCCCCGAGATCTTCGGTTCCGCCTGCGGACCTGTTGCATTGCAGATGACTCTCTCTTTTCCGGTTGTGAGATCATAGAGGTAGATGTCCCGGGAAATCCCGTCATTCCGGTAATCTTCCCAGACAATCCGGGAACCGTCGATCCTGACGCTGGTTTTGTCCCATGCACCATGTGAGGCGACGATCTTTTTTCCGGTAGTCAGGTTATATGCGATGATATCCGGCGTACGGGAAGCTGCTGCAAATCGTTGCTCTGTCCAGACAACCGTATCACCGGAGATCCCCGGGTAGCGAAATACGAGGTGGCCGGAATCGTCTGGAGTTTCAATGATTGTGCTTTTTTTCCCGGTCGTGATATCATACATATGTATGCCCAGATCTTCAATCCAGATAACCCGGTTACCGGAAATTGCTACCGGGTGCTCGTCACCCGTATAGGTATCACGTCCCGTTCCATCTGGTGACAACGAAGAGATGAGCGTTTCAGTCCCGGTCGTGATATTGTAGAGATAGATGTTATATGCAAATGCAATATTTGAGATGTGCTCGGCCCAGACGATCCGGTCCCCGTCGATCTGGGCTGATCGCCAGATGATGCCGGTGTGGTTGCTGATACCAAACGTAGTGGTGCCGGGTGCTATCTCATCGGCCGCTGCACTGCCGGGAGCACAGCATACCGACAGCATTAGCAGAAGGAGAAAAAACAGTAGGATGGTATGCCTTCCTTCAACCAGATTTGCCCGGCGCTGCATCTCGTGCTCAAGGGAAATCATCATTTCTTCCTCTTCAACAAAAAGATCCCGATAACAACGAGTCTCAGGAATATTCCCGCCCGGGCGATGGGGGGCAGGGACAGTGCTCCGCCCGCGTCAGTCCCCGGCGTCCCACTGTTCTGTGCTACCAGCGTTGGACCATACTCTGCCACAACCGAAAATATCGTGGATCCGGTGCCGGTTATATTGGATTTCATCCAGCCCACGGTCACAAAATATTCACCGGGTGAAAACCCGGATGTGTCCAGTTCAAACGACCAGCGGTTGGTATCCCTGCCTGCAATGACCGGTATCGTCTTAGTGCTGATGAGGGTATTGGTGTCGAGGTTTCGTATATCGGCATGCAAGGGATTTTCCACGCCCATGTTCGTTGTCCCGCTGATGGTGATGCGTTCGCCGGCAGTCAGGTTGGGCAGCTGACCGTCAGGGTTTGCACTGGATTTCTGATCAAAATGGACGGATGGTTCTTCGACAATGAAATAATAAGGTGTCAGGATATCGTCAATCCCAAAAAGCGTTATGCTGTTTTGAAGAATCCTGACAACCGGCTCTGCGCTTGTCCTGATACCCTGCTTTGGCCCGATATCGGCTATGGCGGTTCCCTCGTTCTGGAGAGTGATGTTTCCGTTATCCGCTACCCGGGATTCAATGTCCATCTTTTTGTTTGTCCCCGGATCCTGGATCACAAAGGCATATTGACCACTGGAAAATTGCCCGGTCTCTTCCGGTTTTACGATGAACGAATAATTCCCTTCTTTGTCCGGGTTCACGGTTTTTACGGTGAAGTAATCTCTTCCGATTATCCATCCTGCAATCGAACCATTGGTTGCACCCGTTCCGGTGATCGTGAATGAGTCACCTTTTGCGAGAGTTTGCTGGCCACTCGATATGAAGGTCGTGGATGCTGCAACCGGTCCGACAATGAATATCAGGAGTACGAGTAGGATCGCTGTACATTTTTTAAGGGGTTTCATCTCTTCTCGCCATCCGTTTAGGATATGGATCAGAATGCTGAGGGTTCTTAAACGATTTCTGTGACAAATCTCTACCCATTGACCCTGATATGATTGTCACAGAATCTTTATGAATGATATAACCGAACTTCTATAACCCGATATGGATATACTATCGAGACAGGTATTCCACGAGTGTCTTCTCTCTTAATGCAGGAATGTGCCGAATGGAAAACAAAAAAATCCTGACCACAATCGTTCTGGGAATTCTGATTGCGTTAGTCATCCTTGAGTACGTTTACATCCCCCTTTTCGGTATGAAACCCGGTGATGAAGCAATTCCCTTTTGGCAACACCTGCCGCAGGCAATTATCTTTCACACAATCTACCTGATCTCTCCAGCGCTTATGAAGCCGGCGAATTTTCTGTTGTACTGGTGCGTGGGGTTCGGGATATGGATGGGTTTCCGCCAGATATCTACCGAGAATGTACTTGATTGTCCTGAACGGCAACGGATTTTTTCATGGATCCAGAATCATCCCGGTATCCACTTCCGGGAACTGGAACGGGAGACCGGCACCAATCGCGGCACGCTCTCGTATCACCTGGAAATACTGGCACAGACCCATACCATTCTTACCACCCGGAGTTCGGGTCATACACGTTATTTCGAGAATGATGGAAAATATTCAGAACTTGAACAAAAAATCCTGTCATCGTTGAATAATGAACGGAAGAGTACAATTCTTCACATACTGCTTGATGCACCGGCCACCCAGGCAGAGCTCAGCAACTTCCTTGATATATCCAATCCATCGGTTGCATGGCATATGAAAAGGCTATATCGTGAGGGGATCGTCTCGATACAGAAACACGGCCGACAACAAAAATATTGTCTCAATCAGGAATCTGTGGTGTTTTTGCAGAACTATTTTTCCGGCAATTCGGTCGGATTGTAAAAATCTGGACTCCGCGAACAGGTCAGGGTTTTTCATTTTTGTTGCGCTCTTTGTATTGCTGAAAATTTTCCGACTTATTAGTTTCATACGTTTTATTTTCTCATTTTTTATCCCATTCCCGGAAAAAACGACATTCATATTCGCATTCCGGCAGCCTTTCCGGAGCCCGGTAGGGGTAAACTATGTGGCGAAAAAGCCTCGAAATAATACCCTTTGACGGGCGTTGGGCGAGGCGCTTTCCTGCCGTATTTTGGCATTTAGCGCAATATTCAGGCACATTCCCCACAGGAACCGAAAAGGACGGGTTTACGGGTTTTTCCGGGATTGACCGGCATATCGGGGAGAGAAAAGGAGCCCCCATAGGGCTTATTTGACCTCGGGGTCCTGACCCCTTATTCCGGGGGCCTCCGATTGGGGGCAAATGTGGGATTGGTTGTCTCACATCTCCACCCCGGAAAAAAATGCGTCTCATATTCGCATTCCGGCAGGGTTTCCAGGGCCCGGATGGGGTAAACTAACTGGCGAAAAATCCCTCAGTAAAAAGGGGCTTGGCGGGCAATAGGAGATGGGCTTTCCTATCGTATTTTGACAATCAAAGCGATATTCAGGCGTATTTTCCACAAGAACAGAAAAAGGGGGATTTGCGGAGTTTTCCGGTATTGACCGGCATACAAAAAAGGGTAAAGGAGCCCGTATAGGGCTTATTTGACCTCGGGTCCTGACCCCATATTCCGGGCGCCTCCGACTTGGTGAAAATGTGGGATTGGTTGTCTCACACTTCCACCCAAAAAAAAGAGCCTCACATTCGCATTCCGGCTGGGTTTCCGGGGCCCGGATGGGGTAAACTAAGTGGCGAAAAATGCCTCGATTAAACAGGCCCTGGCAGGCTTTAGGAGAGGTCGTTTCCACCATTATTTTGGCAATCGGGGCGATATTCAGGCATATTCTCCACAGGAACCCCAAATAGGGAATTAACGGGGTTTTCCGGTATTGACCAGAATCTAAAAACAGGAAAAGGAGCCCGTATAAGGCTTATTTACACTCAGGGTCCGGAAACCCCGATCTTCAGGTACCGGTAAGATGCGAAAAAGAGAAGGGACAATTAAAAAAAAATACCGGGGATAATTCCCCGGAGCAGACGTAATTAACATCTGCCAGCTCAGTCCAGCAGAACTGCCATAGCCTCATCGTGCCGTGCATCCATTACGTAGTCAATGCCGGAAACCTCTGCTGCTTCCGGGGTGAGTGCCATCAGGTCATCGCGGGACATGGTCGAGAGCCGGAAGTTCCTGCTGCCTGCCATGAGCTGCTGGAGACCGGTCCTGAACTTCTGGGTATAGGTGTAAATACCGACTGCACCCAGAGGGATCTCAGCCATGCGGGGACCGAATTTCTCATTGAGGTCTTCATAACAGACAAAAATTTCTTCCAGTTTGGTACCATACTTCGAGACGGTCTTTGGCAGTTCGCCACCCTTTATCCACTTCCCGATGTTCTTGCCGACAAAGCCGGGGATCATCAGACCGCGACCCATGCAGACCGCTTTGAAATACGGGCTGCCCATGGCAAGTGCCTTGAATGCACCGGGCTCATCCGAGAAACCGCCGGCCATTGCAAGGTCTGGTACGCGGAAGCCTTTCTTGTCCAGCTTGCAGGCAAAGTCATACGCGAGTGACTGCAGGTAGAACGTAGGAATCCCCCATTCGTTCATCATAGGCCACGGGCTCATGCCGGTACCACCGGGTGCTCCGTCAATCGTGAGCAGGTCGATTTTTGCTTCGGAACTGTACCGGAGGGCCATTGCCAGTTCAACCATGGAGTACGCACCGGTCTTAACGGTGATACGCTTGAACCCGATGTCGCGCAGGCGGTCAACCTCTTCCAGGAACCCTTCTTTGGTAATAAAACCAAGCCGGGAGTGGCGCTCAAACTCCTTGATCGCTCCAGCCTTGAAAGCGGCCTGGTTCTCCTTAAGAGTCGGATCGGGAAGAACGAGATAGCCACGCTTCTTAAGCTCGATTGCGCTCTCCAGGGATTTTACCGTGATCTCGCCGCCGATGCACTTGGCACCCTGTCCCCACTTGAGTTCAATGGAATCCATATTGTGTTTGCTGGCGATATATTCCGCAGTTCCCAGCCGGGTGTCTTCCACGTTCATCTGGACGAGCATCTCTCCAAAATCGTCGTGGAATTTCCTGTACACATTAATGCGGCGATCCATCTCGGGAGATTCAAGAACTTTACCCTTGTTATCGAGTTTTAAACCAGGATCAACACCGCAGACATTTTCACCACAAACAAGGGTGATGCCTGAGATGGCTGCACCGATCGCAAAGTGTTCCCAGTTTACCCGGGCAATTTCAGTCGAGCCAAGAGCACCTGTGAAAATGGGCAGGCGCATCCTTACTTTTTTGTCCCATCCATATTCGGTCTCGGTATCTACGGTCGAGAAGACCGCTGTATCCGGACCGGCTTCAACGTCATCGGGAAGTCCCTTTGCACCGACAGCATACCCCTGGATATTGAGATGGGAATAATCGATCGGGTAATTCTTGTCAGCACCTGAAGTAATCTCGCCAAACGGGCCGGGGTAGAGTACTTCCCTGCCCCTGAACGATGATAACCAGATCTCGCAGCTGCCTTTGCATCCGTCCATGCACCGGGTACAGATACCTGAACACGGAGCTACATTCCGTGATCGGTTCACCGTCCCGGTTGCTTCGTTTGCATTTGGCTGTCTAAGATTCATCAATACACTCCATGTGAATAACGGACATTCTTCTCTGAAAACACGATAAGGGATGTTTGGGCGAATATCGATCTCAACTAATTTTGTTTAAAATCTGTTCGCTAATAAGCGCTTGCTTTCCCACTCATGATCACGATAAGGTATGGTTTTGGGCAATATACAATTTCACGGCCGAATCAAAACAGGATTTACTGAGTAAAACTAACATATTATCCCTAAAAAAAAGTACCGGGAATAATTCCCGGAGCAGACGTAAAAAAATATATGAGATCAGTCGAGCAACTGTCCCATCGCCTCATCATACCGTGCAGACATAACGTAGTCAATGCCGGAAACCTCTGCTGCTTCCGGGGTGAGTGCCATCAGGTCATCGCGGGACATGGTCGAGAGGCGGAAGTTCCTGCTGCCGGCCATGAGCTGCTGGAGACCGGTCCTGAACTTCTGGGCATAGGTGTAGATACCAACTGCACCCATGGGTATCTCTTTCATGCGGGGACCGAATTTCTCCTTGAGGTCTTCATAGCAGACAAAGATCTCTTCGATATTGTTGCCGTACTTGGATACCGACTTGGGCAGATCGCCTTCTTTGATCCACTTGTCGATGTTCTTGCCGACAAAGCCGGGGATCATGAGACCGCGGCCCATGCAGACTGCCTTGAAATATGGGCTGCCCATGGCAAGTGCCTTGAATGCACCGGGCTCATCAGAGAAACCACCGGCCATTGCAAGGTCAGGTACGCGGAAGCCTTTCTTGTCCAGCTTGCAGGCAAATTCATATGCAAGGGACTGCAGGTAGAACGTGGGAATACCCCATTCGTTCATCATAGGCCAGGGGCTCATGCCGGTACCGCCAGGAGCTCCATCGATGGTGAGCAGGTCGATTCTGGCTTCAGAACTGTACCGGAGGGCCATTGCCAGTTCAACCATGGAGTATGCACCGGTCTTTAACGTAACGCGCTTGAACCCGATGTCACGCAGGCGGTCAACTTCTTCTAAGAACCCTTCTTTGGTTACAAAACCAAGCCGGGAGTGGCGCTCGAATTCCTTGATTGCTCCAGCCTTATACGCGGCCTGGTTCTCCTTAAGAGTCGGGTCCGGGAGAACGATATAGCCCCGCTTCTTAAGCTCGATTGCACGCTCAAGAGACTTGACCTTGATCTCGCCACCGATGCACTTGGCACCCTGTCCCCACTTGAGTTCAATGGTGTCCAGGTTGTGTTTGCTGGCGACATATTCCGCGGTTCCAAGCCGGGTGTCTTCAACATTCATCTGGACAAGGATCTCTCCAAAACCGTCGTGGAATTTCTTGTATACATTAATACGGCGATCCATCTCGGGGGACTCGATAACTTTACCCTTGTTATCGCGTTTTAAGCCAGGATCAATACCGCAGACGTTTTCACCACAGACGAGCGTGATACCGGAAATAGCTGCACCGATCGCAAAATGTTCCCAGTTTGCCCGGGCAATTTCAGTAGAGCCGAGAGCGCCCGTAAAAATGGGCAGGCGCATCCTTACTTTATTGTCCCATCCATATTCGGTCTCGGTATCCACGGTTGAGAAGACCGCTGTATCCGGACCGGCTTCAACGCCATCGGGTAGTCCCCGCGCACCGACCGCATATCCCTGGATATTGAGATGGGAATAATCGATCGGGTAATTCTTGTCAGCACCTGCCGTGATCTCACCGAACGGACCGGGATAAAGTACTTCCCTGCCCCTGAATGATGATAACCAGATCTCGCAGCTGCCTTTGCAACCGTCGATGCAGCGGGTGCAGATACCTGAACACGGAGCAACATTCCGTGAACGGTTCACGGTTCCGTTTGCTTCATTTGCATTTGGCTGTCTAAGATTCATGAATACACTTCCAGTTAAATAACGGAATATCCCCTGTGAATAAACACGATAGGGTTGTTTGAGCGAAAACTGATCTCAAACAATTCTTGTTTAAAATCTCTTCGCTAATAAGCGGTTGCTTTCCACCCATTAATAACCGTTACGGTTTTTTTTCGCGGTGGCAATACATTTCCACCACGTTTTTACATAAAATAGCATCAAAAAATGCAAAATTTACAAAAAAAATTCTAAAAAATTAAAAAATCAAAAAAAAAGAAAATCTCAGATCTTGATCAGATCATAAGCGCGGTTACCCATGCCAATCTCTTCTGCATACCGGATCTGCCGGAACCCATCGGTCTGGGCATGGACACCTTTGAACTTGTCCTCTCCCGTGTGATGATGGGCAGTAAGAAGGGAATCCGTATATCCCTGCTGCTGGTTTACCAGATCAAAACTGGCTGCATCAATGGCAACCGGATCGAGCGAGGCAAGGATACCGATATCCGGAACAATCGGCGCATCACTGAACGGGAAGCAGTCGCAGTCGGGAGTGATGCGTATCAGGAAGTTCATGTACCCGATCTTCTTATCCTTTGCTTTCGTTGCACCATACGCATGTTCAACCATCCGTTCCATAAATTCCGGAATCTCGGTCTCCCAGTCAATATCGATCGCGTGTTCCGGGCAGGCATGCATGCACTCAAAACAACCTATGCAGAGAACCTTATCAATCACCGATGTATCATTTTCAATACTGATCGCTGCCTTCGGACAGACATCCGTGCACGCACCGCACCCGGTACATTTCTCTGCTATCGAAAACGGGCGGGCATTGTGCTGGGCACGTTTGCCTTCCGGAGGAGCACATCCCATGGCAAGATTCTTGATGGCGCCTCCAAAACCAGAGACAATGTGCCCCTTGAAATGACTCAGGACAATCATGCTCTCTGCTGCGGCAATATCGCCGGCAATTGAAACGGTCTTAAAATGTTTTTTGTCGATCTCAACCCGGGCAATATTTTTGCCGGACAGACCATCAGCTATGATCACCGGTGCTCCGGTTACGGCATAATCAAACCCGTGCAGAATAGCGGTGGTGATATGCTCCACCGCATTTGACCTGCTCCCGAGATAGAGGGTGTTGGTATCGGTCAGGAACGGCAATGCCCCGCACTCTTTTACTTTTTCCACAACCTGTCGGATATAGACCGGGCTGATAAACCCGTCATTGCCCATCTCACCGAAATGGAGTTTGAGTGCAGTCTTGTCATGGGGTGCAATAAGTTCCGAAAATCCCGCCCGCTCAAAGAGCCTGCGCACCTTTGCCGTGGTACACTCCTGATCGGAATGTGCCCGGAGGCTCGCAAAATAGACCCGACTTTTCATGATAGTTCTCCACCGGGTGGAAGTAACACCTTAAAAGAGAATAATCCATCGGTGACAATCTGGCAAGGGTAGTGAAGGGGCGGTCTGTAACATTATGTTCCCGAATAAAGCAGGATATGATTGTGTTGCATTCCGGAGTAATCCTTATCAGAGATAAAATAGAAAAAAACAGCTCTGTTGAAACCTTCTTTGATACAAGCGGTTGCTCCTGAGGGGCTCTTTGCACAAAGTGCCTTCGCCCCCGCCGCCCGGGCAACCCCCATTTGCGATAACTCTTAAGGTTGATGAGATTTTTTAGGGGGTCAAGGGGTGCTCCCCTTGGGCTGCTTACCCCTCTGGGGGAGAGAGGGGGGGGTCACAATCCTAACTGCCACAGAGGAGCAGGTGAATAAAGGAGATGAGGATTTAAACAGAGCCTGAAAAACACATCAGGTCAATGGTCTAAAAAGAAAATTTAAAAAAAAAAGAAAACGCCTGGGAATTATTCCCGCTTGCCGAGTTGGTGGTCAAGGTAAAAAAGGTGCCCGGGCACATCGCCGACCGTCATAATCTGGGCAAGGATCTCACTGGCATTGCTCTCCTCTTCGACCTGCTCTTTCACAAACCACTGGAGCATCTCGAAGGTTGCGTGGTCTTTTTCCTTGGTTGCAAATTCGACAAGAGCATGGATCATACCCGTTACTTTCTGTTCATGGGTATAGACCTCTTCAAAGACCTTGCCGGCAGATGCCCATTTTGCCTTTGGTGCCTCAATAGCTCCGAGTGAAACTTTTCCCCCGCGAGCTATAAGGTAATCAAAAAATTTATCCCCGTGTGTCTGCTCTTCTCGTGCCTGGGCTCTCATCCATTGGGAAAAACCCTTCAGGTTGACGGATGCGAAATAGGCAGACATTGCAAGATACAGGTATGCAGAGTACTACTCGCGGTTTACCTGTTTGTTTATTGCTTCTTCCATGGTCTTGGAAATCATACAGAAAACCTCCGATTAATCGATGTTGTTGGTTTTCATCAGTATAATGGTTTCGTTATACGGCAAAAATGCAGAGCGGACAGCAGGCATCTGCAACAAACGCTACCTTACCGGAAAAAGAAAAATAGAAAAAACTGCATTGTAGAAAACTTTTTTTCACGTAATATATTGCCCCCCTCTTGCGCCACCAGTCCCCGGTTGGGGGACGGGCGCAGTGCGATTGTCCGAATAAGGTTACAGAAAATACGTTGTCATCGCAATGGGGGGTGCCCCAGTGGCGGGGGCGAAGCTCCCGTGAGTTATTCATGGCCCTTTGGGCCACAGGCGACCATGGATATGACTTATCCATTGTAGCGTCAGAGTTTTCTCAATGATTTCCTATGAAACGCTCACGATGCCTGCGGCCACAGGCACACAGAATGAAAACGGAAGTTCCATTTTCATATTAAATCAGATTATTTGGAAAAAATGGAGATATATCCTTTCTTCAACTGCGATGAACGCCGCCGCCCCCGATGGGACGCCCCGGCGGCGGTTTTACGGACTGCTAAAAAATGAAACCTCATTGCCCCGTCGTGCCTGAAGAGAGGCCCTGAGGCGGGGGAGAATCACAAACATGATTTTTATGGTTCGGGTGTGAACTCCCGTTCATGCCTGTTTCTACAGTGCAGAAAAAAACGAAAAAATTACCTGCCAACCTTGTTTTTCTCAGATTTCATGTCTAAAATGATCTCCAGTTCGAGAGATTTGCCATACGCCTCCTGTGCTTCGTCGCTTCTTCCCAGCTCGTCAAGGCAGACCCCCTTGAGGTACCAGGCAGAGATGTCGTTGCCGTTTAAGGTTGAAGCCCGTGTGCTGGCGAGCAGGGCATCTTCGTATCGTTCGAGATTGTAGAGCGCTAGACTCTTCTTGGACCATGCATCAGAATAGTTCTGGTTAAGCGCGATCGCCTTTTCACAGTCAGAGAGTGCTTCACGGTTTTTTCCGGCATCAATAAGAAGTGATGCCCTGAGGTACCAGCCTTCGGGATTGTCCGGATCGAGCGCAAGCGCCTGGTTATAATAGGCCAATGCCTCTTTGCACTTGGTCCTCCTGGCATAGGACAGACCTTTTTTTAATAGTTCAACCGCCTCTTTAACGGTCATGAATCACCCCATGAATCAGTTACAAGATCCCCAAATATTTTTTTAACGGCATCTTTTTCATACGCCTTATTATTTTCATGAGCTTCGAGCAGGTGTTGTGGGGATTCCCAGACGAACCAGTCTTTCATGGTCATATACGAGAGAAGATGATTGGACAGGTTAACCCCGATTTTGTAGAGTTCATAGTAGTGATCGAGCGTGGGTTCTGCATTCCAGTTGACCAGGGACAGGGGTTTTTCCATAATCTCGAGCATGTTATCCCCGAAAAACTTGGACTGGTACCAGGCAGTCTGAGTCCACCGGGTGGTGAGCATCTCCTTTACCTCAAGGTGATTAAATTTTTTCATCTGGGGAATATTGAGGACCGGCATCAGTTCATCTGCGGGCAGGGTTTTTGCAAGAAACATGTCACGGGAATAAAACATGGCCTTGTTCAAGACGAAGTACCTGCGGGGAATGATCTCCTCCTGGTCCATCATTTCATCCATATCATTTTTACTCTCTTTCATGACATGGTAGAGCTGCGTTTTCCGAATCTTGGGCATACGGTGATATACACTGGCATTGATAATCGCATTCCAGGGAAGCTCATTAATATCATCGTTAAAGTGAGAGAAAAGAAGAAACAGCATCTGGATGAGTTTCTGGACGGGGAGTTTCTTCTTCTTGGTGGATTCATCCTTTAACGCATCAAGGTAGATCTGTCGCATACCCCGGTATACGGAATCACTGGTATAGGAGCAGACGTGATACTCTCCTTTTTTTACTGCCGCTCCTTTGATCAACAGGTTCGTGCAGTGTTTTGCAATGACAAAATCCTTGAGAAGTCCGACATACTGTGCGGGAAAAATAATGACATTTCTGTCAATTTCATACGTGTATACATCGACGAGTGTGCCGCCGGGTTCAGCATCCGGCTGGCGGAGGAGCGAGATCTCTGTATCAAGAGTCACTTCAGTATGATTGATAAACCGGCGAATGGGTTTGGACAGGGGCATTTCAGTTTTCATCTGCAATCTCCGCAATCATCACACACTGCTGCTCAAGCTGATTCTATGTCACTTGGCGCCAATGCATCATAAATTATCGTTATAAACCGGTACAGGTCAGTCGTAGTATCCTTAATGCATGACAATGATTATTTTTTCTTTCCCGGGCTCAAAAACGAAGGGAAAAGGCCGGTCACGGCATTGGATTTTTTCGGGCGGAATACACCTTCATTTGCGTACCTCACATCTTCAATCGAGAAAAAAGCATGAGGGTTTGTTGTCTGCAGATGTGCAGTAATACGGGATACATCGACACGGTTTACCAGCGTGAGAATCATCTTGACGTTGCCCCGTGCACCTTTTGCATCGAGACTGGTGACCCCGATATTTTCTGACTGGAGAAACCGGGTAATCTCTTCATTGGATTCTTCTGTCGTGACAATGCGCATGATAACCATGCCGATTGATAACTTCTCTTCGATTATAAGTCCGACATAGGTTCCCATCGCAAAGCCGAATGCAAATGCAAAGAAATTTGCTATATTGGTAAGGTCACTCATCACGACTTCCATGGCAAGCAGCCAGATAATTATCTCAAAGAAGGCGATGATGGGGGCAAGATACTTGATCCCCCGGGAGATGTAGATGACCCGGATGGTCTCCATGCTCACATCACCGATTCGGGCGATAAAGATCAGGAACGGGAGAATGACCATTGCATAGAGTTCAGGATTGATGATGAAAAACGACATTATTTCGCCTGTTTACCAATTCGATGACCCGACATATTGATCTAAAAAAATGTTAACGATTGTTTCTATATCAACGTTATCCGGAGTAAGTAAGAAAAGGGAGAATTAAGGGTTATCCGGAAACGGATACGTGCCGGATTTTCACGCGTATTTTGCAGGTTCCGTATCGAATTTTTTCTTGCATCCCGGTGCACAGAAATAATATTTCTTCCCCTTGTATTCACTGGTGAACTTTGCGGTCTTCTCATCTACCGTCATCTTACAGATAGGATCGATTGCCATTTTTACAACACCTCAGTTATCTCCCTTTCTTCGCGTCGGGTATATACTTTGTGAGGAGGAGCGAAAGCGTGACTACCGTAACGGAACTTGCTGCCATAGCAAGAGCCGCAAGCTCGGGCCGGAACGTGATGCCCAACGAAGGATAGAGCACACCTGCTGCTACCGGAATGAGTGCCGCATTATACGCAAACGCCCAGAAGATATTGCCCTTGATCCGGCCCATCACTTTTTTGGAGAGCTGGACTGCTGCCACAGCATCGAGCAGATCATCTTTCATAAGGACGATATCCCCGCTTTCGATCGCGACATCGGTACCACTGCCGATGGCAATACCCACATCTGCCTGTGCAAGGGCCGGCGCATCATTGATGCCATCACCGACAAACGCCACGACTTCCCCCTGTGCCTGGAGTTTTTTTACTTCGGCCTCTTTATCCTGGGGCAGCACTTCTGCAATCACCCGGTCGATGCCAATCTGTCGGGCAATCGCATCGGCCGTTCGCCGGTTATCACCGGTGATCATGACGATCCGGACTCCCATTTTTTTGAACTGCGTTATGGCATCCCGGGTTGTGTCCTTGAGAGTATCAGCAATGGCAATTACTCCGGCCATCCGGCCACCCACAGCAACAAGCACTGCAGTCTTGCCTTCCTGTTCGAGAACCGTTATCCGTTCATCAAGCCCATCGGGAATTACCAAGCCTTTTTCCTCAAGGAAAGCACGGTTGCCGATAAGAACAATTTCTGAAAGTACAGTCGCAGCTACTCCTCTGCCGCCAAACGTATCGAACTGCGCTGCGGGTTCAATGTTCACCCCCCGGCTTTCCGCCCGTCTCACAACGGCCTGTGCAAGGGGATGCTGGGAGTTCTTTTCGACACTGGCAGCCAGAGAGAGGAGCGTCTCTTCTGAAATATCCACCGGGATGAGATCGGTCACTTCCGGTTTTCCTTTGGTCAGGGTTCCCGTCTTGTCAAAAATAACGGTTGTCACCTTCTCGGCAACTTCGAGCGCTTCACCGTTCCGGATCAGGATGCCGAGCTGTGCACCGCGACCAACCCCCACCGTAACCGCGGTCGGGGTGGCAAGCCCGAGGGCACAGGGACAGGCAACCACAAGGATCGAGATGAGGGCGGTGAAGGCGAACAGGAGCGTAGAACCCAGCAGGAAAAACCACACAACAAAGGTGAATGCTGCAATGACGAGCACGGCAGGAATAAAGTACGTGACTGCAACATCCGCGATCCGCTGGACCGGGGGTTTTGATCCCTGCGCATCCTCCACCATCCGGATGATCTGGGCAAGTACCGTATCTTTGCCGACTTTTGTTGCTTTCACGGTGAGCACGCTGTTGGTGTTCAGGGTCCCGCCAACGACACGACTCCCCGGTGTCTTTAAGGGCGGGACGGGTTCTCCGGTGATCATCGCTTCATTGACATAACTTTCACCGGCCACAACTTCACCATCGACGGGCACTTTGGCTCCTGGTTTCACAAGTACCTGGTCCCCGACAACCACATCTTCGACCGCCATCTCCACTTCCTGCCCGTCACGGATCACAATCGCTGTCTTGACCCGGAGGCCGGCCAGTTTCTTGATGGCTTCAGAAGTCCTGCCTTTTGCCCGCCCTTCAAGATACCGCCCAAGCATGAGGAAGGCCGCCAGCATGATCGCGGTATCGTAAAACATGAACTCGTGCGTGAGTATGATGCCAAACGTACCCATGACACTGGATACGAACGCTACGCCCGTACCCATCGCGTACATCACATCCATGGAGAGCATGCGGTGCGAGAGCGAGAGCCATGCAGCCCGGAATATCGGGTAGGCAACGAAGGCAAAGACCGGCGTTGAGATAACGAACATCACGTAGCCGAGCTCATGCATGGAGATGGGGAGCGGGACCCACATCGCCAGCATGAGCGGGATACTCACCGCAAAACCGGCCATGAACCGGACAAACTTGTCGTGCAGGTCCTTATCCCGGGCAATCTTCTCTGCCTCTTCGCTCACTTCGCCGGAGATCCCGAGATACTGGTATCCCGCGTCCTCGATCGCCTTTTTCATGTCATCAATACCGGTCAGGGAGGGATTATAGGAGACATAGGCATTTTCGGTCCCGAGGTTTACGGTTGCAGAAACAATGCCGGGAAGTTCCATCAGGGCGGTTTCGATCGTCTCAACGCAGGTTGCGCACATCATACCGCCGACTTTGATCGTGACCTGGCGGTTTACGACATCGTATCCGGCCTCTTTTACTGCGTTTTCGATCGCAGCGAGGGAGACTTTGGCCGGATCATACTCGACATGGGCGCTATCGGTGCCAAAATTCACCTGGGCTTTTTTCACATCTTTCAGCCCCGCCAAAGATTCCTCAATATTCACCGCACAGGTGGCGCAGTGCATCCCCGCTATTTTTATCTCGGCCTTCTTCGTTTCCGGTTCTGGCATGGTTATCTCCCCTCACGATATTTTCGCAGAAATCCTGTTGCCCGGTATTCTCCTGTTACAGCCTTATAGTTCTTATGAATGGACAAAAGAAAAGATGGAAAAAACTCACGGTTTTCCTGAACAGGACCGCCGTAGATATTCCAAAAAAAGATTTTAGTGTCCTTCGGGCTGTGGCATCGCTTTGATGGACTTGAATAAGAACCAGCCCACGATACCGAATGTCAGAAGGGGCGATACCCAGAAGGGGATGGGGAATCCGAAACTGTCGAGAATCATGATTATGCCGAGGACCAGAATGGAGTACATTGCGCCGTTTTTTAAATAGCGGTAATTCTTGATCTTATCGACATTACGGAGGGTCATCTCTCTTACAACAAATGCCCCGAGTCCGTTTCCGATGATGATTAACGGTACTGCCATGGTAAATGCAAATGCGCCGATAACTCCATCGATCGAGAAGGTCGCATCGATCACCTCAAGATAAAAGATCTTGCTGATATCCGACATGTTACCGTGCAGCATCTTTCTCTCAGCTGCTTCTGCATTCTGGCGGAAACCGTGAACAATAAAAAATGCAGTCGAACCAATAACAGCGCCGAATGCAATCATCGGGCTTTTTTCTAAGGCAAACCAGACGATTGCTGCAAGCAGGATGGAGACTATCGCAAAGAACCAGACACCTTTTGTTGCAATGTAGCGCTCTCCCCGCAGGCCGAAATTTTTCTCTTCAAGAAACAGCCAGTGGAAGAAGAGGAATATTAAAAATACCCCGCCACCCATCAGGAGGATGGGTGCAGAATGCTCGATGGCTGCAATAACGACCGGGTCGGAAGAGAATGTGGCAGTCAGGGCACCGATCGGCCCGAGGGACGGTGTGGACAGCCAGACAATCAGCCATGGCAGCAGGCCGCGGATGGCAAAGACAGCAAAGATCAGGCCCCAGAGTAAAAACCATTTGCGGGCCCGCTCTCCCATGGTTGAGAGAACTTCGGCATTGATGATGGCATTATCGATGCTGGTGATCGTCTCGAACAGGCAGAGCCCGGCTATGATGAGAACGATAGAAAGGATATCCATGTGCTGGTATCGTATCTGTGCCCGGATCTTTTTAAGAATTGTGTTCAGCGTCGTGCCATGATCTGTCGGGGATTCCGGAGAGTGCGATTACGGAGCAGAAATAAATTTCCGGTACTCCGCGAGAAGGCCATCGGCATATTCTGCCATCTTTTTGGTTGGCACGTAATTGAATACCTTCACCCGTTTGAGAAGCTCTTCGGAGATCTGGGCAGTGTTATCAAGCCGGAGTTTTTTTACCTCATCAAAAACAAAATCAAGATGATCGATACCCGTCTCTTTCCCGTCAATCAGGATCCGTTTCGTTGTTATTTTGTCCGGGGGTATCCCCCCGCAGATCGAACAGTAATACCCATCCTTGTCATTGCCGGTCATACATTCACTCCTTGATCATCGTCAGGCTCATCTTGAATTTTGTGATGGCCGACAGGGCATGCGGGACATTAGCCGGAAAGATAATCGTGTCACCCACCTTCATCTGAAATGTCTGCCCCGCAACCCAGACTTCGCATTCCCCTTCAAGGATAGTAACCATCGCATCGAAGGGTGCGGTGTGTTCCGAGAGACCCTCGCTCTCATCAAACGAAAAGATGGTTATGTTCCCCGCTTTTCGCGAGATGATCATCCGGCTCGCGACAGCGCCGTCTGCGTAACTGACCAGATCTTTAAGCTGGATCACTTTTCCTTTGAGCTCTTCGCGTTTCTTATCCGGCTTGTCTTCGTGCTTTGGGGGTTCGTACTCGACCATGGGAAATCAGCTGGTTGATAGTATACGACAGGGTCTTTTTAAAATATCCGGTTATTCATTCCCCATCCCCCCGTATCCAATCGTATACCAATTGCCGGAAATCTCCACGGGAAGCGAAGACAGGTAAATCAAACGGGGAATATTCCAAGTATACCGTCCGACCCCCTCTTTCAATCCTGTGAAGCGATTGTTAAAAATAGAGAACTATTAAAAAGGAATCTTAATCTTCATTCACGGATCATCGTGAGCATCATCTTGAACGGTTTTTTGGCAAATACCGCGTGCGGTTTATTCGCCGGAAGAATGATCAGTTCACCTGTATGCACAGTGAAGGGTGCACCGGCAATCTGTACCTCTGCTTCTCCCTCAGTAACCTGGAGTATGGCATCGTACGGGGCAGTGTGCTCTGACAATCCTTCACCCTCATCGAAAGAGAAGATGGTAAGTGTCCCCGCTTGCCTGAATACGATCATCCGGCTCGCAACAGTTCCCGTCTGGTACGCGATCAGATCATTGATAGCAAGTACTTTTTCCTTGAGTTCTTCCCGTTCTGAGTCTTTCATAAAATCATTCTCCTGTGTTCTGGAGATATTAATGTGATCTTAAAGTTTCTCTCATTCATGCCCCGAAAGGGTGATGATATTCACCGGGCAGAGATTCACCGCTTCACGTGCACACGCAACCTGATCTTCCGGAATAATTCCCTCAGCACGATCGTTACAGAACCTGAACGCTTCTGCGATCTGCGAGAACGAATCACAGGGATTCTGCTCGAAGAGATCCGGGCAGGTGTTCCAGCACGCCCCGCAACTCACACACTCCACACGATCGATGGTCACATTCATACGGTTTTGCCCGTTCCTCTTTTCGTTGTCGGAACCTTAAAGGATTTCCCGCACTGCCGGTATAATTTTTTAAGAACGGGAACCCGGGTGATTTCCTGCTCCTCGCAGGGATTCCTGAATTGATGCCCTGATCCCGGATCCGGATCAGATTATCGTAAGAAAAATCCAGTACACCGTAATCTGGAGGATCGTGAGAGGGATACCCACTTTTGCAAACTCAATAAAGGAGATCGTCTTACCCTGCTTCTCGGCATTCTGGATAATGATCACATTACTTGCAGCGCCAAGGATCGTTAAGTTTCCGGCAATGGTGCTCCCGGCCGCTAGCGCCATGAGCTGGGCAGTTGTGCCACCACCGGCCTGGAGGATCATAGGCTGGAAGAGCGCGACAAAGGGAACGTTGGAGATAAACTGGCTGATCAGCACGCTGGTTCCCAGGATCATCGGCACTGAGGAGACCATGCTCCCGTCGACAAATGACTGGAAAAACCCGGTCTGCCAGACACTCTCCATCAGGACAAACATCGCTGCAAAGAAAACGAGCGTAGCCCAGTCAATATGACGGAGCACGTCCCATCGCTGGCTGGAGAGGAGGAGGACGGGGACCGCGGCAGCGAGAGCGATCAGGGGCAGGGTGACCATCATCCGGGCTCCCAGCAGGGATCCAAGAATATTTGCCGCTACAAGCAGGACGATGATTCCCAGAGAAGACCTGACCGGCAGGGTCACTCTCCGGTCACAGGGATGGGGAGGATCGCAGGTAATTGGCCGGTTAGTGAACTCCCCCGGATATAACAGGCGCAGGAGCCCAAATGCGATCAGGAGATTGATGAGTGTCGGTATGAGAAGCCATGACCCGAATGTCATAAATGCGTCAGTCATCCCGCTGTCCTGTGCAATCAGCAGGTTCTGGGGGTTGCCGATCGGGCTCATGACACTGCCGGTCGTGATAGCAACTGCGAGCGTGATAAGGAGCAGCGTGGGTGAGAGCTTAAACCGGGTGGCAAGCGTCAGAACAAGGGGAGTAGCGATAATCGCAAGCGTGTCATTCATCAGGAGTGCAGACAGCAATCCTATGCCAAACAGGATGATAAGCACCAGCTGGTCGGGATTTTTGGCATGAGAGAAAAACCGGTGAGCGATATAGGCAAGATACCCGCTCTCCGTGAGTGCCTCCCCGACAACAAACATTCCGAATAAAAAGAGCATCACATCGGTGTTTATCGCACGCAGTGCATCAGAAGGTGCGATCTGTCCGGATACCAGGACCGCCAGTGCTCCCCCGAGCATGATCTGCCAGATCTTTAAGTTGAACCTGCCTACCTGCCTGACTGCGATCAGGAGGAAGACTGCCACCAATACAATGACTGCGATATACGTAGATGAATGTCAATCATACCGGAAGATGAGCATTCCCATCCATCCAGATGATCGAATTATTGTATTGGGAACACGGGGTTTGTTCATACATTTTCCCGGCATGCAATGCAGCATACTGACCACTTTTTCTTATTTTTTAGGCTCTGTTGAAATCCTTAAGGGAAAGAAGGAGTCGCTCTTGGGGGCTACAGCACATCGTGCTTTCGCCCCCGCCGCTCGGGCATCCCCCAATATTGCGATAACCCTCAGAAGGTTGATGAGAATTTTTTAAAATGGGGTCAAGGGGATGCTCCCCTTCGGGGGTCGCTTGGCCACCTCGTTTTGGTCCTCGCTGGGCAGATCGAATAGGATAACAAGTTCCTGAACCGCCGCGGGGCGCCCTTTGAGGTCGGCGGCACAATCCTATTGGGGTTTGGGGCGGAGCCCCATTATCTTAATTGATCGGCCAATCCAATTTTCTTGAGAAATACCCTCTTCGGAAATGCTGAAATTCCAGATATTCATATCTGCCCCCACATATTTTGTCACACCCGAATAAAACCAAAATTCTCCCGGGGAACAGGGACACGGTCATCGATCAGGAAATGCGCCATACACACGATGGAGAAAAGATAGGTTTATCGTTTTTCAACAGACCAATGAAGAAGAATTCCACTCTCAATCCGGTGGGTTTCGATGAGGGTAAGCCGGCAAAATTCAGATTCCTGGATGAATCCTTCGCCATCAGCAAACGTGGGAGCGTCTTTTCCCCCGATGATGATGTTGCCGATAAATGTGTAGATCTCATTGACCAGCCCGGCACGGATCAGCCCGGCTATCAGGGTTCCGCCACCTTCGACCATGACCCGCTGGATACCCAGTTCACCCAGCTTGTCCATCAGGGTGACCAGATCGACTGCATCGTCCCCGGCAATAATCACGGTGGCATATTCCTGCAGTGCGGCAATCTTCCGGGGGTCCGCCTGACGGGAGACTGCAACAATCCGTTTTCCGGTCCCTTTGTGTAAGACAGATGCTGTAAGCGGGATCCGAGCGGTACTATCGACGACAATACGGGCCGGGTGCTCATCCACACCACGGTGCACTCTGTGGGATCGGCATTCCTCGCCTTTTACCGTAAGAGAGGGATCATCGGCAAGCACCGTGCCGATCCCGACCATGACGGCATCAGCACCCGCCTTGAGCTGGTCAACGCGTTGGAAATCCTGTGCGCCGGAAATCTTTACCTGCCGACGTTCCCGGGTGGAAATTTTACCATCAGCACTCATTGCTACATTGACGACGACATAGGGTCGCATGAATTATCGTTGGTTGCACTGCCAATTATATACCCCTCATGCAAAGTGAATGTTCAAATAACAAGAAATTCAATTGTCCACAGAAGATATGGCTGAAAAAGTGAACCGGACATTCCTGCATACGATATCGCGGATAGATATTGTCCGATTCTGCGTTATCACATCACTTGCCATCTGTTGTACCATCATAACAGCCCTCTCATTCTCCCGTTCAATTGATTTCATCAATTACCAGCTCTTCTTTATTCCCATTATTTATGCTGCCTGTTTTTATCCAAAACGCGGACTGCTGGTTGCGTTTACCTGCAGCATTGTATACCAGGCAGTCGGCTATTATTACCATTATCCCAATTATGGGGCACTCATCACCGTTACTGCTGAAGCAATTCTCTTCATCCTTATTGCCTACCTGATTGCATACTTTATTGAAAAAATCCGGGATGGGGAAAAACGATACCGGTTGGTATTTGAACACTCGCAACTGGGTTTTGTTCTTTTCAGTCACGCGGATTACACCATCCGACAGACAAATACCCGGTTTCTGGCAATGGTGGACTATACCAAGGAAGAGATTATCGGCAAGCCTTTTTCTTCACTATGCCTTACACCGAGAGAGAGAGAGCGATTTCTGGAGAGAATAACCAAGTATGATACTACGGATAATTTTGAGATACGTCTCGCAACCAGATCCGGAGCGGGCTGCTGGATGAATCTCTCATGGAATACTATTGACACAACCACCATCAGCTGCACTGCGGTGAATATCAATGGCCGCAAAATTGCCGAGAAACTGAATAATGACCATATGATAAAATATCGCCAGTTAACCGAGAATTCTCCCAATGGGATTCTCCTTATACAGGACGGATTCATAAGATTTTCCAATCCGTCATTTTCTGTTTTTTCCGGTTACAGCAAAAATGATCTTGCCGGAAAAAACCTGACGGAGTGTGTTGATTCACGGGACCGGGATGCATTTATGGAATTTGCAAAACACTGGTCAGAAAACAAACATATTCCCGGAGAGACAGATATCCGGTTTGTTACCAAAACCGGGGAAGTGAGGATTGGTGCACTCACCGCAAATCCGATAATTCATTTTGAAAAACCGGCAACGATGATTAATATTGTCGACATCACCGAAAGGCAGCGTCTTTCTGATAAAATTCAAAAGGATAACGAGAGAAGGCGGGGCGTCATCATCACCGTTGCCCATGAACTGCGCACACCCCTCCAGCCGATTCTGGGTTATCTCAACCTCCTCATCTCCGATCCAGAGGGATTCGGGATTGTTGAAGATACAAAAAAGATCCTTGAACGCTGTCTTGCCAGTGTTGATCGTGAACGCCAGATCATCAACCAGATGCTCGAACTTTCTGTACTTGAAAGCGGCAAACTCCAGTTGAGTTATTCAACCTTCCCCTTAGAACCACTCGTGAAAAACATTCTGGATACCTGCGGATACCTCTCAAAAGCAGAAGTGACCATCGATATCCCTGAATCCGTAACACTGACTGCCGACAGGAACCGCATCTACAGCGTGATTGACTCCCTGCTCTCAAACGCGGTGAGTTATTCCAAACCCCCGCGTAAAATCAAGATTTTTTACCGTTCAGAAACCGGTGACTCACAACATCATATTTCCGTCCAGGATAACGGGATCGGCATTGAACCTGGTGCGTTCTCATCGATCTTTGAACCGTTCCAGCTTGCGGATGCAGAAAAATTATCCCGCCGGTATGAAAGAATCGGCCTGTCGCTTTCTGTAGCAAAAAAGGTGGCTCTTATGCATAACGGAGATATTTCAGTGGAAAGTGCAGTGAACCAAGGTAGTACATTCACCATACACATTCCCAAGGAGATAAAAAATGCCTCATAAAATCATGCTCATTGAAGATGATCTGCCCATACTCGATATGATGGAGATCCTTCTTAGGAAAATCGGCTATGAACCTGTTCTCGTTCCCGATGTGCTCGATGCGCTCAGGCAGGTAAAAGAGGATCCGCCTTCGCTCATCCTGCTTGACATTATGATGACTCCCATGAACGGCTGGGAATTTTTAGAAAAACTCCGGGGAGAATATGGTATGCGGGATATACCGGTGCTGCTTTTTACCGCCGCACCCGCCGTTGAGGAGAAGATCGCAGAACTGCATGATACACGGTTGGGTGTGCTTCAGAAACCGGTCTCCATCATTGAGCTTAAAGCGGGTATTGAAAGATTCTTGGGAAAATAACAGCCTTTTTTCTATTCTTCAAATGCAACATGGGTCAGGAACACCTCACCCTCGCCATGCATCCGGGGATACTCAGGGTGTGAAAGCCCATAGTGTGAAAAGAATTTGTAGTGAGGACAGCTGACAAAGTGATCGTTATTTTTCGGGGGAGCAGGGATGGAACGGATAAAGACAGGGGCTGAGGCACACACCTGCTGATGATCATCTTGTTTCTCTCCCACCCGGAAAAAGAGCTGCCGGTACTTCAACAGCAATCCATAGTTTATGGATGAGGATGCAGCAATGATCTTCTCGAGCCTGCGCAGCGGAAATGTCCGGAGACAGACAGCGCTGATTTCGGTCTCTGAGCGGTACAGGTGGATATCTGACAGCCCATAGGTCTCCTGCAGGGTAGCAAGTTCAAGGACAATGTTGTGCAGGCTCCGCCGTGGGGGGTAGACGAAAAACGGGATCTGCCGGTCGATACCCGGAACAGCATTGACCAGAAATGTGGCATAGGAGAAAGAAGGTTGTGGCTTTGACCTGACCCCCAGTCGGTGGCAAAGCCAGGATATAATACGGCAGCCTCGAAGAGGTCTTTCATCTCCCCCTCGCGGGATTGCTCCCGTTTGGGGGATCAAAGGGGTAAGAGGATCTACCCGTGGAATATATTTAAGAATTTGCTCAACGGGTTGTTCCAGTTGCGAAGCGCTGAGCACGGTGCAGAGATATCCGGTCTTTGAATTGATCGTTCCCGGGACCCGGAGAATCCTGCGGGTATCGGCGGTGATTTTTGGATCTATATTGATATCTTCATCTGAAATACCGGCAATGATCTCCCTGCGCACTGCCTTTGCCTGATCTTCCCGGGCAAGGGGGTTGGGATCATCGTACCGGTGGGGATCACTACAGACAACATGGAAACCCTTGCTGCCGGAAAATGCGATGTACTTAACGGGCAGTTTTTTCTTTGCACAGAATGCGAGCAGATCCTGCGTGTCCCATCGGGCAGACTCAAGATTTTCAAAGGAAAACGGGGAGCGGTCGATGTCGAACACGATGTCAGAGGAGAGGAAAATATTTGCCGAGAGGGGCGTCTTCTCGCGTCTGCCGATCTGTTCCGGAGAGAGCCAGCAGCTGGTTGAATAATACACATCGGACGGACGGTAGCGGACCAGCCATTGCTGCAGAGTCACGCTGTCGCGGATCCGGTCCTGCACTTTTAAAAAAGTTCCCCGGGGGAGAAGAATGCGGAAGTGGCGGTGGGACAGATCGGTAATTGCTGACAGATCGGGAGTATGCTGCTGGTAAAAAGAACGGATGGGATCTGACATGGCACAATATTATCTGAGGAGCTGCTCGTAGTTCTGGCTTTTGAGATAATCCAAAAATCCTTTTTTCGCTTTTAACGACATGCCAGAACAGGCTTCTGCAGAGAATTGTTCGAGTTCGAGTTTCATCTGGTAAGGATCGGATAAGGCCGTGATCTTTGAACGGTAGTTCCTCTTCACCCAAGCCGCAATCCGGGTATAGCCGGGATGCTGCTGGCGGGCACCACAGCGGAAGGTAATACCGTCTTGGAAGAAGGCGCGTTTGTCTGCCCTGATGATTGGCTTTTCAGGCTCTGGTCGATATCTTTTCCAGTTTTGTTGAGTCCTTTTTCAAGATCTTTCATGGATTGATCAAGGCCGGATTTCCTGACGTCACCTTCAACCTGCTTCATCGCCTTATTCAGGTCATCGAATAATCCCATGGTACCTCCATCTCCTGTGCAGTCAGGTACCATGGGATTATCCCCTCAGTATAAAAAAGAATCTTATAGGACGAGGCAACGATCACCCGACAATATTCCTGTATGCCATTACGCCAATTCATGAATTTCTTACAGGTGCATGGTTCATTTACCGTCTCGGGTAGCCCATTTTTTTAAGAATGCCGGCGATCTCATCGAGGATCTGGGGGTCATCGATGGTAGCCGGTACCGTGTACGGGATCCCGTCAGCAATCTTTTTTATCGTGCCCCGCAGGATCTTTCCCGACCGGGTCTTGGGAAGACGTTTTACAACTGCAGCAGATTTAAACGATGCAATGGGGCCGATTTTCTGCCGCACGAGCGCAATAAGTTCGGGTTCGATACGCTCCTGAGTTCTGTCTGAACCGGCTTTTAAGACAACAAACCCCAGCGGCACTTCACCCTTGACCGGATCATGGACCGCGGAGACCGCACACTCGGCAACATCCGGGTGCGATGCAAGCACCTCTTCCATTGCTCCGGTAGAGAGCCGGTGTCCGGCAACATTGATGATATCATCGGTCCGGCCCATGATCCAGAGATACCCGTCATCATCCATGAACCCGGCATCCGATGTCAGGTAATACCCGGGATATGCCGAGAAGTAGGTCTTGACAAAATCGGTATCGTTGTTCCAGAGAGTGGTGAAACAACCGGGGGGGAGCGGCAATTTTACCACGACATTTCCGGTTTCTCCAACAGGGGTGTTCCTGCCCGAAGCATCAAGAACGGAAATAGCATAACCCGGCACCGGTTTGGTGCATGAACCGGGTTTAACAGGAAGCATCTCAAGGCCAACGCAGTTTGCACCGATCGCCCAGCCGGTCTCGGTCTGCCACCAGTGATCGATGACCGGCACCTTAAGTTGTGCCCCGGCCCAGAGCAGTGTATCGGGATCACACCGTTCACCAGCTAAAAACAGCATTCTGAACCGTGACAGGTCGTACTTTTTTATGTACACGCCATCGGGATCTTCCTTCCTTATCGCGCGAAACGCTGTCGGTGCACAGAACAACACGGATACGCCGTGTTCGGCAATAACCCGCCAGAAGGCTCCGGGATCAGGTGTGCCAACCGATTTTCCTTCATAGAGGATGGTAGTACACCCGAAAAACAGCGGCCCGTAGACAATATACGAGTGGCCGACAACCCAGCCAATGTCCGATGCAGCCCAGTACACTTCTCCGGGCCGGACCCCGTAAATATTCTCCATGCTCCAGGTAAGTGCAACAAGATGCCCCCCGTTATCTCTCAGCACACCTTTGGGTTTTCCGGTAGTGCCCGAGGTATAGAGCAGGTAGAGAGGATCGGTGGAACTCACGGGCACACAGGCAGCGGGTTCAGCCTCCAGGAGGGTCTCCCATAACAAATCTCTTGCCGGTACAAGATCAACCGGCGCCTCTTTGCGCTGCACCAGAATACATTTTGAGGGTTTGTGGGTGCATTGCGCGAGAGCTGCATCGAGCAGGGGTTTGTAGGGAATTATGCGGTTGACTTCGATGCCACACGAGGCAGACACGATGACACGCGGTTTTGCATCTTCGATCCGGGTAGCAAGCTCGCGGGAGGCAAAACCCCCAAAGACCACGGAGTGGATGGCTCCTATCCGGGCGCATGCCAGCATTGCAATTACTGCCTCAGGAATCATAGGCATATAGATAACAACCCGGTCCCCTTTCTCAACGCCAAGCGCCTGTAAGCCACCAGCACAGCGTGCCACGAGATCCCGCAGATCGCCGTAAGTAAATTTTTTTACGGTTTTTGTTACCGGGCTGTCGTAGATCAATGCGATCCGATCTTTGTGTCCCTGCTCAACATGATAATCAAGGGCATTATAACACGAATTCAGCATGCCCCCTTCAAACCACCGGTAAAATGGCGGATTATCGCTGGTGAGAACCTTATCATAATTCCGGTACCACTTGACCTTTGTTGCCGCAGCACCCCAGAATTTTTCCGGATAGGTTACCGATTCATGGAATGCCTGTTCATACTCCCCGCTCATGCACCACACCACCACGCCGTATGTACAAAAGAATTGGGAGCGAAGAACTTATTTTTTCCCATTGGTGCACCAGATTGGATTTATTGTGGTGCAGAAATAAGAGAAATAATTAAAATGTGGTGCAGAGTGCCTCCTTTGTCGACGGAGAGATCAAAAACAACACCAATAAAAGAGGGATTAAAACCGGATTTGAACAGGTAAATTATCACCGGTCTGGCTTTTTAAAGAGAAGGGGATAGATTTCTTCGACTTTATCATCGGATGCAAAAATGATCAGTGCATCTCCTGCAGTAATCTCCTGGGAATCCTCGGGATCAAAAACGGTCTTCTCGCCGTGCCGGAACCCGAAATCTGCAATGCCGAAACGATTCCTGATATCCAGATCGGCTATGATCTTTCCGTCAGAGTAAGAACCGGGTTCAACAAGAAGGGTATGTATCCGGAGGGAATGCAGCAGGGTATCTATGCTGGATTTTGTTGCACCGTTCTCCGGATTCTTGATAAATTTTGCATACCCCCATTTCTGAAGGCGGGAAACAATCTTCTGTATCTCGGTCTCGGGCAGATGATATTTCCGCAGCGCCCGGGTAAAGATCTCCCGTGCAGCCTCGAATTCTTCGGATACCACCTCATCTGCACCGATATCGAGAAGCTTCTGCGTATGCCGGATATGACGTATCCGGGCCACGATATGGATATGGGGCGAAAGCTGCCGGGCCAGGTGGACGATACGAGGTATTGCTTCCTCCTCCGATACTACAACAACGAGCGCCCGTGCATTGTATATTCCCGCATGTTCGAGCACTTCGCGCTGGGCTGCATCCCCGAAAATGAAATGGGGATGACGGGACGTTTTCTCTTTCCGGATAATTTCCGGGTTCAGCTCGATCACCATATAAGGAATCCCGGTGATCTCGGCAGCCCGTGCAACGCTTTTACCGGTTGCACCATACCCGGCAATGATCATATGGCCGGAGAGGAATCTCCCGGTACTGGCATCCGTCTCCGCGTGCCCGGGCCGTAATGCCCGTTTTGGGCTAATCCGGTAAAACAGTTCGACAATTCGCGGGGAGGCGTTCATCGTAAAAGGGGTCAGCGCCATGGTGATGATCGCCCCGGCAAGAAAAAGCTGGTAGAGTCCGTCAGTGATGAGATGGGAATCAAGACCGGTCTTTGCGAGCACAAAGGAAAACTCCCCTATCTGGCAGAGTGCAAGCCCGGTAAAGATGCAGACCCGGGCGGGCAGGCCAAGGACTGCGGCTGAAAAAACCCCCGTCAGGATCTTGACGGACAGGATGATGATGACGATAAGGATGATCCAGTTAAGATCCGCAAAGACGGTACGGGTATTAAGGAGCATGCCAATAGAGAGGAAAAATATTGCTGCAAAGACATCCCGGAACGGGATGATGTGGCTGAGTGCATCAATATTGTAATCAGATTCCCCGATAATCAGGCCAGCCACAAAAGCCCCCAGCGTGACCGAGAGGCCGGCCTCGTTCGTCAGCCACCCGATAACCAGGCAGGTGCCGGCTATGGTAATGAAGAACAGCTCGCGGTTCTTCTGGCGGGCAACCCGGTACAGGAAAGCTGGGATGATCCATTTGGCAAGGATAATGATGACGAGAAGGAGCCCGGCAACTTTTCCAATCTGGTAAGGGAGCCGGTCCAGGTCAGGACCGCTGCTGCCCACCAGGAGTGGTGTTATGAGGATCATCGGGATGATTGCCAGGTCCTGGAAGATGAGGATCCCAAGGAGTGTCCTGCCCTGGAGCGTATCCACTTCCCCGCGTTCCTGCAGGATCTTCATCACAATTGCTGTACTGGAAAGGGATACAATGAACCCAAAGACAAGCGCTTCATTGAACGGGAGCTTGAAATACGAGGTGACAAGGGTGATTGCGACGATGGTTGTTGTTACCTGGAGCAGCCCGCCAATGATGACCGTCCGCCATGAACGCAGGAGCTTTTCGAACGAGAACTCAAGGCCGATTGTAAAGAGCAGAAGGATGATCCCAATCTCGCCAAAGGTCTCGATAGCAGACTGGTCGGTGATGAGGCCAAACCCAAACGGCCCGAGCAGCATCCCGATGATAAGGAATGAAACAATACTCGGGAGCCGGAAGTGATTGCCGATATACAGGAGCACGATGGACAGGATGACGACGATGACCGCGGCAAGCATCAGGTTCATAGAGTCCTCCGGGAAATCATGGTAATTGAGATAATTGTTTAATCCGATTTGAGATAATAGATTGTTTTTGAAAAACAAAAACAATAAAAGAAGTGCCCCAGGCCTGATTTGAACAGGCGACAACTAGATCTTCAGTCTAGCGCTCTCCCAAGCTGAGCTACTAGGGCAGGAGTACAAATGTTGTCGCTTGTGACTAATAAATGATCCGGTCATTTGCCCTGATAATGGGCATGACCGCTCTTTTTTATACGCTGCGATGACAGTATTAACAGATGTCACTCCCGGGTAACGGTGGCGGTGGCGAGAACAGCGGCCTGGTGAATGCACTAAAAAGCCGCACCGCACATGTCGTCCACCTCACGCACAATGATCTCGATGCCGTGGGAGCGGATGCGATTCACCGGATGAAATTTGGCACCGAAGGTGTATTCACCATCTGGAGTTCGGTGGGAAAATTTGCCACGCTCTTTGCACTCGTTGCCTCCTGCGAGGGAAAAGGTGACCTGCTCTCGATCTCGGATCTCGGGTATCACCGTGAGATTGAAGCGATTTCCCGTAAGGCTACAGCTAACGGCTGGAAGATAGAGTGGCGGGATCACCACCGGTGGCGGGATGACGAGATCAAAAAAGTCGAGCGCACCGTTGCGCTGCTCCACATCGATACCTCTGTCTGCGGGACCGGTATCGTTGCCCGCGATCTCGCCTCCGAAAACCCGGTTGCTGTCGAAGTTGCCCGGGTTGTCTGCGATTATGATCTCTGGAAACATGCAGATCCCCGTTCAGCAGTACTCGGGCAGGTACTCCAGCGAAAGAAGAACCGCGAACATGTCCGCAACTGCCTTATTTCCGGGATCTTTTCCGATACCCTGATCGAACAGGAATACGCAGAGATCAAGGCTGATATGGATGCAATGATGCAGCGCAGCCTGAACCACACGACCATCCTCGGGAAAAAATACCGGATTGCTTTTGCGCCCCTGTATGGCTACCCGAGCGAGACCGCCCATTTCATCCGTACCACGAAGAAGACCGATATTGAAGTGATCATCGGAAAAGACGGCAAGTTCTCGGTGCGCTCAGTACCCCCGATAAGCCACATTATCGCCCGCGAATTTGGCGGGGGCGGGCACCCGAACGCAGCGGGGGGTTCATTCAATTTTTCCGTGGTTGAGCGGTTCACCTGGTGGCTGTTCAAGAAGAGCCGGCATTTCGAAGAGTTCGTAAAAGCGGCAGAATCCCAATAAAATAATTTTTCCTGCCCGGATGATCACAACACGGGATTGTTCTTACTTCAACCATCCTATGATTTTTTAACTTCCATGATCGTACAACCATTCACCATGAAAAAGATCAACCTCATCATCGGGTGCCTCTGCATTCTGGTGTTTTTGGTAATGCCGGCACAGGCATTTACGTTAAAGACACTCACCATCACCCTTGCCCAGAACGGGAATGCGGCAATCGATATGCAGTATGATCTGTCCCTGTTTGAACAGAGTGCGGTATTTTTCAGGATCACCGATCCGGCTGCTGAACTCAAATCCGCATTCGAGGGACATGCAAAAGAACCGGTTACGGTAACAAAAGCAACAAGTTCTTCAGCGGTGGTGATTGTCCCCTCATTTGCCACGGTTACCAGCGAGAAGGGAAAAACAGGAATGGAAACGCCCGCCGTGTCATTTGAACGTGCACAAAAAATTCTCAACACGTACTGGTTTGCACCACTCATTTCGCCGGATTTCTCACCCGCGACAACTACCATAATTTTCCCCGACGGATATCGGGAAACCTGGAACGATCAGATCAGTATCCCGTCCGTTTCTCACCAGATAGGTCAGAACTGATCCGGATCTCCCTTTTTCGCAAGCCTTTTTACTCAGCGGGTATATACCGCGGCATCAACAAGGTTTTTCCAGTATTCTTCGCTCTTATCCAGACAATAACCCCCGACAGTTACCTGATCCGGATCGACATGGGAAAGGGTGAGTTTTATCGCGTCTGCATCCGCGTCCACAATATGGATCTTCCGCAGGTCATACTCATTCATGAGATCAAAAACCGTTTCCAGCTGCTTTGGGCGCACCGCAATCTGCCGCTGGTGTTCCATAAGGCACTCCAGACTTTTGCGATCCGCATCCGGCTGGAAGAAGAATACTTTCTGCTGTGCAAGTGCCCTGATCTCCATCTCATCTGCCTTGTCGCAGATCAGCACGTGCCCTGCGACACCAATGTCCCGCATTGCCCGCATAAGCGTGCAGTATGCATCAGTAAGCGCATCGCTCCACTCTTCATCATCGCCATAGTATCCATCGGTAAGCCCAAGCACATGAGGCGCCGGCAGCGCACACCAGCAGTTGCGCTTCTGCACTACGATGCCCGCCGCATCTTCGATGAGCGCTTCAGGATTCACCGCGATCTCATCAACTGCACGCCCCTCAGTCACACCAAGAAGGGACGCCCGGATCCGGTCGGCACAGAACTTCCCTCCGGCGCAGGGATGCACGATCCCGGCCTCCAGTTGCAGCGCAAGCGACTGGTACAGCTGGTACGTGGTCAGATCGGCCAGGGTGCCGCGGTGCTCCGCGATCCATTCAGAAAGTTGGGCAACATCCGGAGTACCGGGTTCGGCCCCGAACGCCCGCGTGGTGAGTTTGTGCAGCTTGGCCATGGTCATATCTTATTACGGTTCACAATCAAAAAATGTAGTCATGACACCGCCACCGCTGCTGGTCACGTGCGGGCTGCCGTACACAAACGGCCCCTGCCATCTCGGACACCTGCGAACGTACGTTCCCGCTGACGCGTACGTCCGCTATATGCGGCGGATGGGAGAAGAAGTTGTATTCGTCTGCGGTTCGGACAATCATGGGACACCCATCGTAGTCTCTGCTGAAGAGACCGGCATCACCCCGCGGGCCATGTCCGAGCGCTACCATGCGCACTTCAACGAGACGTTCAAGCGGATGAACGTGATGTTCGATCATTTCGGCATGACGGACAATCCCGCAAACCACCACCGCACGCAGGCCATCATGGCCGAACTCGGGAAGAACGGGTACATCTACAAGCAGATCGTGCACCAGGCCTACTGCACAAAGTGCAAACGGTTCCTCCCGGACCGGTATGTCGAGGGCACCTGCCCCCACTGCGGCAAGCCGGCACGCGGGGATGAGTGCGACCAGGGGTGCGGCAAGCACCTGGAACCCGGCGAGATCAAGGATCCGGTCTGCAAGGTCTGCGGGACGAAAGCGGAGTTCCGCGACCAGGAACATTATTTCTTCAAGCTCTCGGAGTTCAAGGAGTTCCTGCTCCCGTACCTTGACACCCTGCGGGGCACGAGCAATGCGAAGAACTATGCAATCGGCTGGATAAAAGACGAACTCCACGACTGGTGCATCACCCGGACGCTCGAATGGGGCGTGAAGTTCCCGGGCCGCGACGATCTCGTGGTCTATGTATGGGTCGATGCTCCCGTGGGCTACATCGCGTTTACCGAAGAATGGGCCAAAAAGACCGGCAACGACTGGAAACGGTTCTGGTGCGGGGAGAACCGGGTCACGCATTTCATTGGCGGCGATATCATCTACCACCACTGTATCTTCTGGCCGGCGCTCCTCAAAGGAGCCGGCTACGGGGTTCCGCACGCGATTGTGGCAAGCGGGATGGTCAAAGTAGATGACCACAAGTTCTCGAAATCCCGGGGCTACGTGGTCTGGACGAATGACGATTACCTTGACAAGGGCCTGCCCGCCGATTACCTGCGCTACTACCTGCTCGCGTACACGAGCCACACCAAGGAACTGAACTTCTCGTGGAAGATTTTTGCCGAACGGATCAACAATGAAGTGGTCAATATCTTCGGTAACTTCGTGTACCGCACGCTCTACTTCGCCCAGAAGGAGTGGGAGGGCATTCCCGGAGGTGTTGTTGACCCGGCGATCACCGCGGAGATCGAAAAGTGCCTTGCAACCGTCAATGGATACATGCAGGAGTACGAGTTCAAGGGTGCTGTCGATGCGATCATGACGCTTGCGGCGTTCGGCAACACCTACATCCAGACAAACGCCCCGTGGAAACTCATCAAGACCGACAGGGCTGCCGCTGCACAGGTCATCAAAAACTGCATCCAGATAACAAAAGCCCTCGCCTTGCTCCTCGAACCCGTGATGCCCGCGACTGCGCAGGAATGCTGGAAGCAGCTGGGTTACACCGATCAGGTAGCGAATCACCCTATCCGCGAAGCAACGCACCCGGTACCGGAAGGGAGCATCAAAGCCCCCACCCCGCTCTTTGTAAAGATGGAAGAGGATCAGGTCAAAGAACTCGATGCCCTGCTCCAGAAACGGGTTGCAGAAGCAAACAAGAAGACGGAGAAGATACCCATGGTTACATTCGAGGAATTCCAGAAACTGGATATCAGGACCGGCAAGGTTCTGTCCGCAGAGCCGGTACCGAAATCGAACAAACTCTTAAAATTGCAGGTCGATATCGGGAGCGAGACCCGGCAGATCGTTGCCGGTATGCAGCAGTTCTACAAGCCCGAAGAACTGGTGGGAAAGGATGTGGTGGTCGTGACCAACCTTGCTCCGGCAAAGATCTTTGGCGTGGAGAGCAACGGCATGGTGCTCGCGGCGGGAGATGCCGCGTCCCTGCTCGTACCGTTCCGGCCGGTGGAACCGGGCAGTAAGATCCGGTAATTTTTTTTTATTGTCTTGGCCGATCATTGGACACAATCAATTTTTTTTGTAACCCTTCACGGGTCGAAAAGATTTTTGTCCGCTATTGTCCGCAATATGTCCGCTATTAATCTCCCTGTTCCCCTTCAAATTTTCAGCGGTTTTGATTTTTCTTTGAATTTCACTCGTTTTCTGGGTCGCAGGTATTTGGCTGCAATGTCCGAATATGTCCGAATTACCCATTAGGTTATTCGGTAATATCTTGCCTTATTTACTCAAACAGGCGGAAATTTTCAGCCGGATTGCTAACCTTATCAGTGCCCGGAATTTTCAAAGAAATGTCCGAAATGGATCATTTAGCAGATAGACGGTACTCTTGGTCTTTCCTTCTTTCAGGACAATATGCAGAGTTTCCATTTCTGAAAGATCCCGCTGAGCGGTCTTTTGCGTGCAGGCAAATTGTTTTGCATACTCAGCTGAGGTGATCCCCGGGTGCTGCCTTAGATATACGAGTGCCTGTTTTTGCCGGTCGTTGATCAAATTCGGCTCTTCCATGAAGCGGTTGATGCTTGACCGGGTGAAGGTTACGGAGAATGAATCATCCTGTTCCCTGAACTCCGGATCGGGAAGGGTTTGTTCACGGCATGCCTTTACCATGTGAATGGTTCCGGATCCCCATTGTTCAATGAATCCTGCGAGGAAAAGCAGATCAGCAACAGCGGTATTTCTCGGAAGAGAAAGATGATCAATCTTTAACGATTCTACGGTCAGGACATTCGGGAGTTTTCCCGGGTTCCATACCTGAAGTTGTCCGGTAAATATCCGGATCTGGGCATGTGCAACGGACCGGTAATCCCGGTGGCAGAGCGCGTTGATAACGGATTCCCGCACGGCTTCCGGAGGATAGTCCCAGTGTTCCTCCCGCCGTGTTTTTCCGGGAACGACCCTTGCAGATTTCCGGATTACCGACAGGATAAAATTGACCGTATCATCAATCTGGCGCATAAGCGGTCCGCCGATCACTTTCATGCTGATGCAGGGGCTCGTAACATTGGTCCCGCTGAAATGGCCGCAGCGGATTTCAGCCTGATGTATGAACTGCTGGGGGTCTTTTCCGAATAACAGGATCGCGGTGTTAGTAGGCACTCCATTTTTGAGCAGATGAAGTTTTTTGAGAATGCTGGAAACGGATGCGCTTGCGTCGGCATCATGGCGGCGTTCGTCTTTTGCCTTTGCAAGAAAATCGTAAACAATGGCAGCATCGATATCATCAATGGTTGCACCGGGGCAAATCTCCCGATCCCAAGGGGGCTGGTTGATGGTGAGGATCATCCGCTTGATTTCGTCGGGTGGCATGACCCGGTTCTCGGTTCCTGTCCGCATGTATGCGATAGCATCAAGATAGTACGGTTTGCCAATTCCCTCCAGCACCGTGACAACGATGAGGTGTTTTCCCCCTTCTTCAATGACGCGGATATCCGGTGTGATCTCCGGTTTTATCCGGGAGGCGATTTGCTGGGAGAGTCTGCGGAGCGAGTGGTCGGCAGGATCTACGCCAACTATTGCCCCGGTGTTGGTCCTGCCAAACGAGATGACGCCGCCATGATGGTTGAGGAAACCGCATACGGATTTGAGCGCGGGCTCGATGAGGGAGAGGGATTTTTTGAATTCCAGTGTGTCGGATTCGTGGAGGGTCATGATCGAAAGGCTTCAGAACTTTGTACTGAGTTAGGGTTCTCTTCCTTTTTCTGGTTGTTGCTCTTATGGGGGGTGAGACCTGTGGGATTACTGGAAAAACGGGCGTGAAATTATCCCCCTCATTTTTCCTTTGTCGGAGATACCGGAGAGATGGGGGTCTGGGTCCTGAGCGAAAATAAGCCCTGTTCGGGCTCCTTTTCGCTCTCTGATATCCGGGCTGGTGCCCAAAAACGCTGAAAATTCGTTCTTTTTTGTTCCTGTGGAAACGAAAGCATTATCGTGCCCTGTTTGCCAAAATATGGCTGGAAAGCACCCCTCCTATCAGGCACCAATGCCCCTTAAATTGATGTGATTTTCGTCACTTGGTTTACCCCATCCGGACCCCGGAAAGGCTGCCGGAATGCGAATATGAGGGTTGTTTTTCCGGTATGCCTACTTCTGGAAAAAAAGTCCGGTAACAATGGTGTTTTTCAACACTATTGGATACCTTTGGGAATGATATAGTAAAAACCCGGAGTCCGGACATCTTCAAAACATGATCCCGGTGCCCGGGAGATGATCTATTCTGAGCCCTATACGGGCTCAGATTGCCATTTTCCGGACCCGGTTTTCAGTTTTTTTGAAAGGGGTGTCCACCGCTACAAAAAATACGGTTTAAAATGGTTATTTCCCCAAAATAACCGATTTAATCGTGATTTGATCCTGCAATTTAGCGGGCTTCTGTTGCTCACTTTTTTTAACACATATTTCAGGGGGTTTTTCAGCAGAAACGGTCTGCAAATACCCTTGGTTGCAGTCTATCGCAATCACGTCGGAGAAATGGGTTTTTAGGCAGAGTTTGCCCGGGTTTTTTGGCAGTCACGAAAGATTTAATTTTGTGGGGAGAAGTGCGTACCCGGATTTTCCAGAAGAAATTCACATGAAGCCAGAAGGACTTATACCAGAGCAATGAAAATTTTGCTCCCCTCAATCAATTTCCATTTGTCTTTTCCATCGTTCGCAGATTTCAAAATTTTTATGACAAATACCGGCGCAAAAAAAACAGGTCCAGAAAAAATTCTTAACAAAATCTACCCGTAAAAATTATCCGGTAAAATAATTTCCCCAGCGAAAAAACGGTACATAAAAAATCCATGCACGAAAATTTTCGGCCAAAAAATTCCGGACAACTGTTCCCGCACAAAAAATCCCGCCGCATTATCCCGGAATCGGTCCTGAACGCTCCCTACCGATCCCATCCATTTTATCTCTCCATCCGCTCTATTGCTCAAATGCGATAGCATGAAAACAATTGTGCAACAGTACGAAGAGAAGACAAACAGCCCTCAGCAGGTTATGGAACGGATGAAAAGCGGCGATACCATCGTCTATGGCATGAGTATTGCGCAGCCCCCGGCACTTCTCGCAGCCCTTGCAGAACGGGCACGGAGCGGGGATATCAGGGATCTCAAAGTCTATACGTTCCTCCCCCGTGAACACGCTACAAAAACCGTCCTTTCCCCGGACCTGTGCGACTGCATTGAGAACTATTCCTGGTTTGTCGGGGCAGCGGATCGCGATTCGGTAAAAGTCGGTCTCAATTATCATGTTCCCTCCTACTTGCACCAGATTCCCCAGATCGTGTCCGAGTATATGGATACGGATATCGCGATGGCCACCGTCTCTCCCATGGACAACGCAGGATTCTTTAGCCTGGGCACGGCGAACGATTATTTTTCAACCGCAGCCCGGCACTGCAAACGGCTCTTTGTCGAAGTGAACCGTAATATGCCGAGGGTCTTTGGCGATTCCCTCATCCATATCTCGGAAGTGGATGCTGTGGTAGAGAACCATGTCCCGCTCATGGAGCTCCGCATCGCGGATGCAAAACCTGAAGATGAGATCATCGGGCCGGCGATAGCGGCAATGGTACCGGACGGCGCCACCATCCAGCTGGGCATCGGGAACCTTCCGAATGCTGTTGCACGGTACCTTCTGGATCATAGGGATATTGGGATTCATACGGAGATGCTGACGGAGGGAATGATCAATCTCATCGAGGCGGGAGTGGCAAATGGCAGGAAAAAGAACATCCACCCGCGAAAACATGTCTATACCACGGCCGCAGGAACGAAGCGGATGTACGACTTCATGAACGACAATCCCAGTATGGAAAGTTACGCCGCCTCCTATGTCTGTTCACCGGCCGTGATCGCACAGAACGAGAATATGATCTCTATCAATTCGGTTCTCGAAGTGGACCTGCTTGGGCAGGCAAATGCGGAATATCTCGAGGGGGCAACATTCTCAGGAACCGGAGGCCAGCTGGATTTTGTCCGCGGTGCATTCGCGTCACGCGGGGGAAAATCATTTCTTGCATTTTATTCCACGGCAAAAACCGGCACCATCTCCCGGGTCGTGCCGCGCCTTGCTTCCGGATCGGTTATCACGACTCCAAGGGCCGATACCCATTACCTTGCAACCGAGTATGGGATCGTCAACCTGAAAGGGAAATCAACACGGGAGCGGGCACTTGCGATCATCTCACTTGCTCACCCGAAGTTCAGGGACGAGCTGATGAGACAGGCCGAGGACATGTACCTGATCTGACCGATGCGGGATACGTTGTTAAATCACTTATTCAGACGGAACTTTCCCTTTGGTATTACGATAACAAACCGGATACCTTTTCCCGGGTCACCGTTCTCAGTGATCGTGATGCCGGTAAAACCCAGGATCTCCCTGACAAGGAAAAGATCCATCCCGGTTCCCGAACTCTGCCCGAACTCAAATATCTTCCGTTTCTGATCAGGGGGAATTCCAGGACCATTATCCTCATAAATAATATGAAGGGAATCATGTGAAAGCCGGGCAGAGAGGTGTATTTTTGTTAAACTGCTGCCACCGTGCTTCATGGAGTTATCTAAAAGATTGTAAAATACTCTGGGGAGGAGGGGATCTGCATAGATTTCGAAATCGTCCATTTCAGAACCTATACTGATCTGGTGTGCCGGAAGAAGTGTCGCAGCGATCTTAAAAGACTGGGAGATATGTTGCCATTTCGGTGATATAACCCCGCGATCCTTGAGCGAACTTAAAAACCCTATCTGGTTCCTTATGGATTCAACGGATCCAATGGTATTATCAAAGAAAGCCTGTATCGCGCTTTCTGAACTCTTGAGCTGCGCCCGCTCCAGGGAATTTATAATGACTGAGAGTTGATCGAGAATATCGCTCCGGGTAAGGCTGTAGAGAAGATCCAGTTTCAGGCTGGCAGTCTGCTCGGTTAAATCGTCCGCCATACCGAGAATAAACCGTGGAGTTCCCGAGGAATCGGATACCGGCACTTTCACCAGATGCATAATGCATTCGCCCGATTGTTTTCTGGAGATTCTTTTATTGCACGTGTAAACTCTGTTGTTTAAAGTCGCAAGATCTTCTGATTCAATGACGCTTGCCGTTGATTCAGGGAATACTTCGCGGGCGGTCTTCCCGATTACATCTGCGGCAATGCGATCAAACATCTGTTCGCTGGTCTTATTCCAGAAGATATATTTCCCATCATCTGCATTTTTGACAAATACTGCGACCGGGAGATGATCGATCAGCCCTTTTTGAAATGCTTTTTCATCCTCGACATGACGAAGCGCAGTTTCCAGAGACGAGACCATTGTGTTGATGCTCTGTTCCAGCACCTGGAACTCTGCCACATGGGTTGGCGAGATCTTCCAGTTAAGGTCACCTTCAGAAATCCGGTCAACATCCCGGACTATCCCGGCAATCGGTTTTGCCAGGTACCGGGAGAGGAAAAATGCTGCACAACCCCCGATAATGAGTGCAAAAAAGACAACGGCGAGGTGGAACTGTCCATGCTCATGAAGCGCATGTTCGAGCATTGCATCATTATACGTGATCTCCACAATCCGGCTCAGGTCGGAACCGTACTGTTCGTTCTTCAGGTCGATGAAGAGGTATTTGATGGAATGCCCGGTCTCGGGTTTGATAACAGTAAGATCCCCGCGTTGCTGCAGCACTTTCTCCAGATTAATCCGCGTAGGGTCATCCACAACATATGACGCATTGTCAGAGATTTTTCCCATCGTGTTGAAGATGCGGACACGATCGATATACGGGTTAGCTGAAGCGATCCGGTCAACGGTCTTTTTGTATTGGATAGTTCCGTGCCCGTTTGGTAACGTTGGTTTTGCAAGTCCCAGTTCGAGTACATACCGGTGATCCGGTGTGGGCATATAGGCAAATTTACGCAGCTGACCGCTCCCCTGTTCATCTCCAACAATGCGATCCGGGAAAAAACCTTCAGAGTTCCTGATAGTTGTTAAGTAGGTAAAAAAATACGGGACTTTTTTAAAATCCAGACCGAGTTCAGGTTCATAGGATGTAAACTCGATAACCCCGGATTCATTGATCACATAAATGTCATACTGGTTACCTAAGGATTTTTTTATCGTCGTGAGATTCATGTGAGCGGGAATGCCCCCGACACGTTTGTACTCAGCCAGGACTACATCAAATCCGCTGCGCATCTGCTCGTTTAAGCTGTTGTCATACAGGGTGTAGCTTTCATCGGTCAGCTTGATCGTGGCGATAATATCCTGTTCGGTCTGTCGCTGGAGGTGCTTTGAATTCCGGTCAAACATGTTTTTTGTATTGTAATAGTCATTCACCGCAACAAGCCCAACAACGATGATGACAAGAATCACCATTGCAATAAGAAGGTAGAGGGAGAATGACCGGTCTTTTAAAAAATGAATCTCTTTGTCACCCATTTTTCTCCCACATATTATGTACAAAAATCCCGTTATATTCAGTTACGATCGTGATTACCAGTGTAAATAACCTGAATCATGATAAAATTATGGTTATTTTTGCCAAAAAAACGAATATCTATTCAATATTTTTTATAAATCGTCTTGTTTTAGGCTCTTTAGACACATACATGAATTAATTGAGATCGCACCGGAATAATGAAACATGTTCGATCATAAGAGTCCCATGATCGGGAATGAATGAAAAAAGGGTATTTGCGTAAATGAAACAAAAAAATTATTTCATTGCTTCACGGATCGCTTCTTTTACCTTATCGTCCTGTTCTGCTTCAAGTGCGGTGGCAAGCGCGGCTTGTACCTTCTTTCCGCCGATTGCTCCAAGGGCCCGCGCTACCATCATCCGGACGTAATTATTCTCATCCTTGAGCAGGATGATCATCGGTTCGGTCGCATCGGAGTCGCCTAATTCACGCAGCCCTTTTGCTGCCATATACCGGACATGTTCACGGTTATCCTTGAGTCCCTGGATCAGGGGTTTGACCGCTTTTTCATCGGCAATCTTTCCCAGCGCTTCGGCTGCACGGTACCGGGTCTCCCATCGGGGTTCCTTCATTGCTTCAGCGAGTGGTTCAATAGCAGATTTCCCCAGCGAGGAAAGGGCAAGCGTGGCCTGCTCACGCACGGATTTATCGAAATCCGCAAGTGCATGGATCAGGGGTTCGATTGCACGGGGGTTCTTTGCCTGTCCCAGCAGGTACGCGGCATACTGCCGGACTTTTGGGTCCGTGCTGTCAAGAAGGGATTTTATCAATCCTTCAAGATTCTGTTTCTCGAGATCCTCTGCTCCTTCGGGTTTATCGGGTACATTGGGTGATGCCATAATCTCTCATTGAATTATCTCCCGTTTTGTTATTTAAGTGCAACCGATCCTTTTCAGGAAAATTAATTGTAAAAAGATCTAAAAAAAATCAGGCATTTGATCTTCCCGGATTACTTCCGGTCGTGGGTACTGTGCTACAATACAACACGGTGATGAGGATTCTTCTTTTCTTATAGCCATAGGGTAGGTTATCCCGCTCGCGGGCTCGCAGTATCTCCTTTTGCTCAATGGATTCCCGTTATTGTTTTCGTTTTTATGCTCTGGCGACAAGTAAAAACATGTCCAGGATACATTGCTTTTTAACTGCCAAAAAAATCGCAGTTTACCCATTACTTTTATATTTCTCACAACTATTTCATGGTATGAACTACAAAGTCATCGCACTCCTTGTGGTGTGCATCGCAGTAGTTGCAACTGCCGGGTGCACAGGTTTTTCTTCCGGGAGTTCATCCTCGGCGCAGGATACTCCGGTGTATGATAACGGGGTCCGCTATTCCTCAGAGGCAAAGATGTCGTATGGCAGTAGTGCTCCCTCTATGCCAGTGGCTACGATGGCCCCTACACAATCCGGTTCCGGAACATCGGTTATTGAGACCAAGATCATAAAAACCGCATCCCTCACGCTCGAAGTAAAGGACATTCCCGGCGCAGTCGATGCCCTGAAAAACATCGCTGCCCAGAAAGGCGGGTATCTCTCCTCAACCAATATCCAGAAGGGCTACAACAACCGGCTTACGGGTTCCGTTGTCATCCGCATACCCCAGGCTGAGTTTGAAAATGCCCTTTCGGGAGTGGAAGCGATTGGTACTGTCAAATCCATCTCAACGCAGGGACAGGACGTTACCGAAGAATATGTGGATGTCCAGGCCCAGATAACCTCGTACCAGAACCAGCTCGCCCAGTACAATGCAATAATGAAGCAGAGTACAAAAATCGAAGACATCATCAAGGTACAGGAACAGATCGATCGTGTCCAGACCGAACTGAACCGGCTCGAAGGGCGGCTCAAGTACCTCAACAGCCGTATCGATCTCTCAACCATCACGGTCAGCCTGCAGGAACCAGAACCGGTTGGGGGGGATACAGGGCATGACTTCATCTCGGTAATCAATGAAGGGATTGCCGCGTTCCTCGGTATGATCGATGCAATCATAATCATATTCTTGGCACTGCTCCCGCTCATCATTCTCGGGGGCATCGGGTACGGCATTTACCGCTGGAAAAAAGGTAAGAAACCCGCACCGGTACCGGCAGAACCAACAGAAAAGAAATAATTTTTCACCTTTTTTTCGCGGGAACATTCAATCGGGCGCTGATGCTGGATTCTCCTGTTTTATAGGGAGAAATATCGGTATGGAGGCACAAACCTGCGCGAATTGGTTGAACACCCGCCAGATATTCCCGTAAAAATCCGGCTGTCATGCCACGGGGGATTTATGTGATTCAGGTTCAGGATTAGGGCGATTTCTCTCTTATAGACATAAGAGCGGCAAGGAGCTTTCCGTGAGTATCTAATATCGGACGCACGGCTACCTTCACCTGCCGGCGTTTGGACGTGGTCGTCACCATCGCGGTGTACGTATCATAGAATACACCGGCCAGATGGTTGATGGCATCTGCGATGGGATCTTTTAATTCCTCCTGGGTCGTGTCGTTGATCAGCATCAGGACATCCCGCCAGTGTTTCATCAGGATCTGTCCTGCCGGAATATCGACAAGCCACGTTGCATAGGTATTGAAAAAGATTATCCGGCCGCGTTTGTCGATGATAAAGATCCCTTCAGGAAGATCCATGAGCTTTTTCGGGTCGCCCACTGGGTATTGCTCCGGGCCTCCGGGCTGGTTGCTGTGGTTGGTGATGGCAAGATCCACGCTCGTTGAGATCTCGATCGCGGTGAACGGCTTGAAGACGATCCCGTATGAATGCGAGTGCCTGACCCGTTCGAGCCGCTTCTCATCAGAGAGCCCCGTGATGATGACAACGGGATAACGAAAGAGCTGGAATATGTATTGGGCAGCCTCGAGGCCATCCATGGCCCCGGGCATGTTTACATCCATGATAACCAGATCGGGATTCAGTTCCACGGATTTTCCAATGGCTTCCGCACCGGAGGTAACCGTCCCGACAACATTGTATCCTTTCTTCTGGAGCATTATTGAGATGAGATGCGTGATGATGGTATCATCATCAACAATCATAATGCGGGGGATTGAAGCCATAGAGAGACCAGCTGACCATCAGGATTATACGGGTACTATCTCCGTATGATCGGTTAAAATTTGGTTTTTAATGCCGGCTTCAGAAACTTCTGGATCCTAAAAGATACTTAAAAAAATGGCTCTGTTGAAACGCACATGAACGGGAGTTCGCACCCGAACCATGAAAATCGTTTTTATGATTCTCCCCCGCCATTCGGGTATCCCCCAATTGCGATGTTCCCTCAGAGGGTTGAAGAAGAACTCTGATAAGGGGGGGTCAAGGGATGCTCCCCTTGGGCTGCTTCCCCCTTTGGGGGAGAGAGGGGGTCACAATCCTAACTGCCACAGAGGACCAGGTGAATAAAGGAAATGAGGATTTTAACAGACCCTGAAAAAATTAAAAAAATCCTCTTTTATTTGTTCTGCTGTTCCAGAAGGAAGCGGATCTTCTTGAGCTCATCGAGCATCAGCAGGTTGGTGCTCATAGAACCCGTTGCTTGCTGAACACCGGCAGGTAACGGAACCGGTACATTTGTTCCGGTACCATCTGACTGGACACCGGAACCTGACTGCCGCACCAGGCTGCGGACCAGCTCGCGAAGTTCCTCTGCATGCTCGATCGCTTCGATCCGTATCTCAGGAACTGCCTGACCGGAATAGCCGGCAGTCTGGATAGAGAGCGTGGATATGTTGAGCCAGCGCATCACCGGGCCCTGCTTGAGATCCAGGTTCGTTATCCGGTTATACGGTACGATACCCGTAGTGCGGAACCAGACACCGCGCTTCCACCGCATCTCATCGTCATGGAGCTCATACCACATGCTCTCATAATACAGCTTCACCCAGTAGGCAAAGAGCCCGAACACTACCATGATACAGATTAAGAGGAACACGGCGAACAGTGCATCCGGCGATGCAAGGAGAAGGGGAAATACCGTGAATGCAAGGATAAAGACCCCAAAAAGGGCAAAATCAATAATAAACCAGGTGACCAGCGCCGGGGCAGGCTTGAACGGGGTACTCAGGGGAAAGTGGGTTTCTTGATCCATACGTAATCGTACGTGTATGTCTTTCCAGAAATGAAAAAATGTATCGGAAAAAGGTTATGATGATGAAGTTGTGGTATTCGTCACCGGTGTGGTTGTGCTCACGGTCGTGACATTGGTGACAGGAGCAGAAGTTGTTGTAACCGTAGTGGCACTCACTGCGGGAGTGGTAGCTGTACCAGGTGCTGGTGCTGCAGTTGCAGCCGGGGTACCGACCCCGGTCTGGGGCGCTTGTGCCACACCCGTCGTCACATCGGCAGACACCTTCACTTTACCATAACCTTCACTGGTTTTACTGCTTGTCAGCACCCCACCATTCTTGGTGATCTCGACAACGAGTTCGTGTCGGGTAGAACCGTCCAGCTTTTCCATGGTCACTTCAACAGGACCGGTCGCATTCTCAATTTCCAAAAACTTGTCACCGGAACTGGTAACGGTCTGCAATGCCGAGGGCATTCCATAGGTCCCTTTCCAGCTTCCGATGTAACTGACATGAGCATAAACATTGGTAGCCGGTGCACTCGCTGCGGTAGTTACCCGGGGGGTAACACTTGCCCCGGAAGATGCAGATGGAGATGAGGGCGCAGGAGTGGATGTGGTTGCAGGTGTTTGCGTTGCGGAACCGGGGATGGGTGATTCGCTGCCGGAAATCATCGGGTAAACGAATACCACGCCTGCCACCGCTATCACGATCAGGAGAATAATCACGCCAATTGCTATGAATACTTTTTTGCCGGGCATACGGATTGTCCGACGCGGTTTTTTGGGGGCAGGGGGTACTGCCGTGGGCATCGATGCCGGGTTGAGCGGAGTTGCAGACAGCTCTTTTGGCGAGAATAACCGGGGTATCAGGCGCTTTTTTACCGGTTTCTGCTGAGGTGCGGTTACCGCAGGTGCGGGAGGGGGAGTAAATACGGGTTCCGGGGGTATTTCATACAGAGGGGAGGGGGGACGGGGTGCAGGTTCCTGCACCGGAGGTTCAGGAGGAACACTCTGGGGAGCAGCAGGCATCTCCACCGGTGAGCGTTCATTCTGAGGTTCAGCAACCGGAATTTCCCGTTCGCCCGGGCGTTGCGCCGGCGTCCGGTAATCGGCAGCCGCAGGTGCGGGAGGGGGAGTCGCAACGGGTTCTAAGGGTCTTTCATACTGGGGGGATGGGGGACGGGATGCGCGTTTCTGCTCCGGAGGTTCAGGGGGGACATATCGTTGGGGAGCAGCAGGTACCGCAGGGACTGTACTGCCGGGCGGGATGATCGAAGATCCGCAGCGGTTACAAAACCCGGAACCCTCCGGGACCTTGTTCCCACACCGGCTGCAGAACGTGCCATATCCTTGTGCTGGTACATCAGACACTTTTGCTGCTGCCGGAGTTGCTGAAGGTGCTTTCTCGATGATCTTTTTAATTGGCTGGATCATTTCTGCTTCTTTTCTCGGCAAAGAACGGGGGACAGCCGGCTGAACCGGAGATCGTGCCACGTCAATCCGGGGGGTGGGGCCGGGTCTTCTCTGGGGCTGATCCAGCCCGGGTGTGCCTTTTCGAACTACCTGTTCAAACGAGGAGGAGACATTCTCTTTAAGGGTTTTTACCCATTCGTCCCGTTCCTTGTTCCGGTTGCCTCCTGCCGTGCGGGAGAAGGTAAGAACCATCTGCCGGGTCTCACCGGTCCTTGTGATCACGGTGATCGTGACAACCGGATCACGGATAGCATTCTCTCCTCCCTCAACATCCTTGATCGTGACAAGCGGGATCTCTTTTAGCGGCAGGTGGTTTTTTGTCCGGTCGATCAGAACAATCCGTTTGTTGGTGAGAATACCTTCAAACGGGATCGACTTGACATACACATCCTGCGTCCGTACGAGCACCGTCTCGTCACTGCGCAGTTCTGGATCACCCATGATACCACTCCATACGTCAGCCTTCTTTCCCAAATTGTATGTATTGCGAGAAAAAGATATTTATCAGTATTTACGTGTTTTTCCTGCTGAATGGAGAGATGCACCGATCCTGCATCTGCACCCATTCCGGAATCACGGTCACGGAATTATTTTAAGAATATTACCGTGTCCGGCAATGCGCCGTGCCGGGCGAGTGCTTCCCTAAACTGCTTAGAAGCAAGCATATGCTTTTTGATTTCAGAGGAGATCGTAATCCCGCACTCCCGGGATTCAGGATCATCAGGAGTACAATCGCAGAGTTCGCCAGACAGGCCCTGGTCGAAGATGAACTTGATGATATGATTCTGGACAAATGTCAGTTCGGTCATCATCTGCTGGCCGGGCGTCTTGGCGCACGCGAATGTGAACCGGATAACATCCTCAAGCGGATGAGGGAACGTTTCAACGGAGAGTTTTATGAAACACTCCACCTCGAACCGTTCATTCTCGACTTTTCTTATCGCCGAGTGCTCAATGCTCAGCATGAGTACGCGTTCACCGGGGATCAGGTGGATATGGTGATCCTTGTCAAGCATGGCAATGCTGGTTTTTGTCAAACAACTCACCGTATAATGATCTTCTGCTCCCGTCAATAAAGTGCTTGTGCTCACCAGGGGATATCCATGCAGGTTCCGGTAAGATATTAAATTCACCCGGTGATGGAGTACCATATGAAAATCCGGCTCATTGCACTCATGCTTATCGTGCAACTGGCGATCCTTTCCGCAGGCTGTCTCTCTCCGGCTCCGATATCTCCACCCCAGCAGATAACGCAGGCTGCAACCACTCCGACACCAGAGACCACAAGTGCCACCATACCGCCGGGCGATATGGCACTCCAGTTAACGGATGTACCTCCGGATTACCTGCTCAAAGACCGTACGGTGATGACCTATGGCGAAGTTACCCAGCTCGCCCGCGATCTTGGCTGGCGGCAGGGGTACCGGGTAACATTCTACCGGATGAACCGAGAAAAAGATGATCTGACCGGCATTTATCAGTCAATCAGCGTCTATCCGCCTGAGAATATGGTCAAGGTCTATGCTGTCGAGACGGAAGGGATCCTTTCCGGGAAAAATGGTTCAACGAGGTATGAGATCCCGTTCCCCGCAATCGGTGACAAGAGCATCGCCTTCCGTGAAATCCGGGGAGGGGATCTTCAGGATTTTGCCATTTACACGGTAATTTTCAAAAAGAAGAACGTAATAGAAACCATCACCATGGGGGGTACAACGACGGATTACGAGACGTTAAAGGAAGTGGTTCGTAAGGCAGAAGCCAGGATCCAGTAATTTTTTTTAATCGTAAAGACGGTCCTGTTTTTTTAGTATTCACCTTCCAGACTCGCTTTTTTTTAAGTTCCGCATCCTATTGAGCTGTGCGAGGGGATGAATGGTATTTACCTGCCGGCAATGCGGCACGTGCTGCATGTACCTGGGTGACTATATTGTGATCGAACAGCAGCTCGGGCCATTTACATTTGCGGCTGAATCGGTCTCAACCGGCTCACCATTTATTGCCGAGATCGATGAGGATAAACGACACCTGTTTGTGGATCACACGTTTCCGGACCAGCACCCGGCAGCGTGCCGGTTTCTCCGGCCGGACGGGGCACTCTGTCGTTGCACCATACACCGGGACAGCCCGGCCCAGTGCAAGTTCTATCGCTGCGTTGTGATGCGGGTGATGGATCAACAGGGGATATTACTGGGTACTGTACGGGGTACACTGGGGATGCATACCGAAGACCCGGGGCTCCGGGTGATTTGGGAAGAGATAGAACGGAAACGGCCGAAGGCAGACGCGGAGGCTGAGCCGTGGATTGCCGCGTTCTTAAGGGAGAAAGGGTACCGGGTGGAGTAACAGAAGGTCCACGTGCACGACAAAGAGGGAAGTATTTACCCGGGGGTGTTGTCGTGACAATGGCAGCAGACGGGGTTTCATTTACCGGAGATTTTCATTTACCGGATCTTTGATAGGTGTATCGGCAGGGCCCTGGTAGATACCGGAACCGAGCCACCAGGTGGGATCGACGCTCATTGCGTAGCCGAGTTTCTTCTCCACCGCGTTGTTATGGGTCGGGTTGATGTAATAGTACGTGGCAAAACCCGTGCCGTTGATGGCAGCCTGCCGGAGGTCACGGATGAACAGGTTGCCTTCCGCATCCTTCTCGTTGAGGCGGTTGATCCCGATCTTTTCCGGGTTCACCGGATGGGCAATCGTTGTGCCATTGATATCATACGCATAAATGTACAGTACGCCACGGAAAAACGATCCATGAGGATCGGAAAACTCCGTGAGCGCTTTTTGCTTCCCGTTCTGTTTTGCGTAAGTAACGGCCTCTTTGACGAACGCTACCATCTCTTCCTTTGATGTTACCGGCGGAATGGAGGAAGTCGCTGCCGGTGATACCGGTTTGACTGCCGTTTCTCCAGTTGAGGGGGCCGGGGTCTGTACCAGTGCCGGAACCTGGCCCTGCGTGCAGCCGGCAAAAAACAGGAATATTATGATGAGAATGCCCGATATTACGAAGGTGCGCAGATTCATAGCTATGTCACACAGGTTAGACACAAATACAGATAAACACCGCAGACATCAGCCGGTGGGAACAGGGAATGAAACCCAGCCGGACAGCCCAACTGTTTCCCCCCTTGAACCTGAGACAGCATTTAACTGGTTACCCGTCGAAATTTTCGTTATGAAGCTGGGGGGTTTTCTTCCTGTTCTGGTCGTGATTATCGTATGTATGGTCTCAGCAGGATGCAGTCAGTCGGTCGGTTCAAAAGAATCCGGGCAGGCACCTCCGCCAACCGCTGTTCCCACGCTGAAGGTATCGACCGGGGTAACAACCCCGGCAGAGCTGACAAATCTTGTGAACCGCGCAGCAGCATACGCCCGCGAGAACGGAAAGGAGAAGGCAATTGCCGCGTTCAATGATCCGAACGGACCGTTCGTGCAGGGCGAGGTCTATGTATTTTCCGAAGCCTATGACGGCACCGCACTTGCCGAACCATTCCATCACGAGCTGGTGGGTACCAATATCCGTAACCTGACCGACCGTTTCGGCGTCCCCATTGGCCGGAATCTCGCGGAGACTGCCAGGTACGGCATCGGGTATGTCAGTTACGATTACCCCAACCCGAAGAACAACAACCGTGTTGAATCGAAACTCTCGGTCGTCTCCGATATGGACGGGACCTGTTATGTCGGTGCAGGTACCTACGCGGGATCCGGTATGGTATACCCGTCAGCGGCCATCGGACCGGCTACCCGGGTATACGCAGTTGCGGATCTTACGGGATTTGTGAAACAGGCTGTGGCATATGCCCGTGCAAACGGGAAGGAGAAGGCACTTACCACATTCAGTGATCCATCCGGCCCGTTTGCCGACGGGGAACTCTCAATAATGGCAGTCGATTACAATGGAACGGTGATCGCGAGTTCCCTCTCCCCGGACACTGCAAAGAACCGCATCAACCTGATCAACTACCATGACCCGGATGGCGTCCCCACGATACGGGAGATGCGGGACCTTGCAGGGAATGGCGGCGGGTACTCGTACACGGTTGCAGCAGTGACAAAAAACGGCAGGACATTCTATGCCCCCAAGATCGATTACGCCGAGCCGGTGGATAATTCCTACTGGATCTTCTCCGGAATCATTATCCCCGGATATGAGCAGCTCCGGGAAGGAAATCTCCGGGGGATCGTTGTCCGGAACCATACCCGCACCGAGATGTACGATCTTGTTGACCGTGCCGTAACTTACGCACAGCTGAACGGCAAGGAAAAGACCCTTGCAGAGATCAACAACCCAAAGGGACAGTTTGTGAACAACGATCTCTTTGTCTGGGCAGAGACCTTTGACGGGACCATCCTTGCCGATCCGTTCTGGAAGGATGGGATAGGATACAACTACTTGGACTACACAGACCCGTATGGTGCAAAGACAACGGTTGTCGGCATCAATGCCATCCACAACGGGACCGGGTTCTCCCACGCGATGTTCCCGGACACAGCGGCTAACCACACCGCATCGGTGCCGAAACTGGTGTACATGAAACCGGTGGATGACACGTGGTGGATCGGCAGCGGGGTCTATGGCGTGCAGGTGAAGTGAAGGTTCAACACCCCACATCTTTTTTTCCTGCTAAAGGTTCCGGAATGAGTGATGCCGGATAATTCCGGCCAGCCGATTATCTTTCATTAAATCGGATGAATTTCCTGTAATCCGAAGGTACATACATCCGTTCGATCCGTTCCCGGATTGCTAATGAGGGAGGTACCCCCTACCCACTTCAACATTTTTCCATTAGGGGTGATTAGTCATTTACCCCAATCGAAAACCAAATACATTGTGCTTCCGGGGGCAGGAACTATTCAGGGAAAAACAACAAAAAGAAAAAAATCGTAGTGACGCCCAGGTCGGAATTCGAATCCGAGTCGATTGCGTGACAGGCAATCATGATAGGCCACTACACTACCTGGGCACATTGATACAGTAAATCCCGCCTCCCAGATTCGAACCGGGGACATCGCGGTAGCCGCGCAGTTACCTATAACGGTAAACCAATCTACAGCCGCGCACTCTACCAGGCTGAGTTAAGGCGGGGCACTGCGCTATTAATGTAGGGATAAATCAGTATTAAACATATCGCTATTCGTATCGGATTTGCGGCGAAATTGCTGCCGGTTTTTCCAGAATCGAGATTTCCTTTAAATAATCCGCATGCGAATAAAGAGGCATGGCTACTCGCAAGGATTTTGCGGGGGATCGTCATCTTCTCCGCTAGCTCAGCGAAGAAAGACGTGACCGTATTCGACACTACGCTCCGGGATGGAGAACAGACCCCGGGAATTGCGTTCACTTTTGAACAGAAACTCCAGATCGCACGTCAGCTCTCTGACATCGGTGTTCACGCGATAGAGGCAGGATTTCCTGCATCGTCAAAAGCCGAGAAAGAGACGGTGGCCGCTATCAAAAAGCTCGATCTCGGGGCCACCATCTGCGGACTCGCACGATCGGTCAAAGCAGACGTTGATGCCTGTCTTGACTGCGATGTCGACATGGTGCACGTATTCATCCCGACATCGGATATCCAGCGGGAGAACACGATCAACAAGAGCCGGGAAGAAGTGCTCGCCATAACAGCCGATATTATCGGCTATATCCGTGAGCATACGGACAAGTGCATGTTCTCGGCGATGGATGCGACACGGACGGACTGGGACTATCTTATCGAAGTCTTCCGGACCGCTGCTGATGCCGGTGCTACCATCATCAATGTACCGGATACCGTAGGCGTCATCTCACCTTCAGGAATGAAGACGCTCATCGCCCGGATACACCGGGATGTGGATTGCCCGATCGACGTGCACTGTCACAATGATTTCGGCCTTGCCGTGGCAAACACCATTGCCGCAGTCGAAGCCGGTGCTTCGCAGGTACAGGTTACCGTGAACGGGCTGGGCGAGCGGGCAGGTAATGCCGATCTTGCGCAGACTACCATGATCATGGAGTCAATCTACAAGATTAATACCGGTATCAGAAAGGAACGGCTCGTAGAGACCTCGCGCCTCGTATCCCGGTTCAGTGGCATCGCGATACCGCCAACCCAGCCGGTTGTTGGCGAGAATGTCTTCTCCCACGAAAGCGGCATACACTCGCATGGCGTCATGAAAAATACCGCAACCTTCGAACCCGGCATCATGACTCCGGAGATGGTCGGGCACCGGCGCAGGCTGACCCTTGGAAAACATGTCGGCAGGCACGCGGTGAACCAGATGCTCTCCGAGGTCCGGATCAATCCGGATGAGAAACAGCTGGATGCCATTGTCGAGAAAGTCAAGGCAATCGCCAGCAAGGGAAAACGGGTGACCGATGCCGATCTCTACGAGATTGCCCAGACCGTGATGGAGATCAAACTGGACCACAAGATGTTCGACTTAATGGACATCGCGATCATGACCGGCAATCACATGATCCCCACGGCGAGTGTAAAGGCGATGGTAAACGGCAAAGAGCATGTCTTTTCTGCCGTGGGTAATGGTCCGGTTGATGCCGCCCTGAACGCGATCTTCGGGATCGTGCCGGCGCGGGTCCAGTTAAAAGAGTTCAACATCGAAGCGATTGCCGGGGGTTCGGACTCGATGTGCCACGTCACCATTGCCGTAGAAGACGAACACGGGAAGATTTTCGATGCCAGCGGAAGCGGGGACGATATCGTTCTCTCATCCGTAGAGGCGCTGGTCAATGCGATCAACCTGACCAGCCGGAAATAATTCTTTACCCATTTTCATTTAATCCTTTTTTGGCGAGGCGTACCGGATCTCTTTGAGCGTATGCATTGCTTTTTCGTGCCCGTAAAAATCTGCACGCACAGAGAGCCGGTCGATGATCTCATCCGTTGACACGAGATAGCGTTTCCTTACCTGCCCGTCGCGACAGGCTGTATCCAGGAAATTATCGATCCGGTCACAGATCTTGACCAGCGTGGCTTCGGGCGGGGCGTCAAGAATCCTCCCTATGCTGTCGGAAAGGCGGGCGGATTTTCCGGCGATTGTATTCTTTTTTGTCAGGGCATCGACAATGGCAGCAATATCCTGCTGTTCATCTTCCGGCAGAGGCAGGGCTAAAATAAAAGAATCCGTCAGGGAGATCCATTCCGGCGTACAATCCTCATAGACATCGTGAAGCCACGCAGAGATGATCGCCACGTGAGAGCCGCCAAACATACTCACGTACCCCGCTACCCGGGCAGGGTGGACGATGTACGGGGTCCTCCGGTCTTTCCGGCACTGCCCTTTATGCGCACGGGAAGCATGGTCTGCGGCAGATTTGATTGAAAAAAACTGCCGGGCTGCTGGAGCCATATCCATACATGCTCTTTTGCGCCCGGATACAAAAAAGCTGCCGGAACCAACAGCGTACTTTGCAAAGATAAAAAAAGAGAGTTGATTATGCGGCTGAAGGAGAACCCTTGCTTTCGAGCGCTGCCTTGATCTGGGCCTGCATCTGCTCAAACTTGCCCGCCAGCATCTTTTCCTGTTTTTCTAGGGATTTGATACGCAGCTCGAGAGTCTCTACCTTCTCGGTAAGCTTGGCATTGACAACATCTTTCTTCTTCTGCATCATGACAGTGCCGACACTCATATACATGACTGCATCCTCAGCTGCATCGCTGATCTCTTCCTGCGCACGCTTGGCTTCGCGGACAGCCATCTCGTACTGGGCTTTCTGCTGGAGGATGGTCTGGAGCTGTTGCTGGATTTGCTGGAGCATGCCCAGCTGGTTCTGTACTTTGGGTGATATATTGTTCATGATCGTTCTCCCTCTACATTTCTGCCCGTTAAAGGTATTTCAGGATTGCGCCGGGCAAAGCAGAATACTTCACCTGCTGTCGGTAGTGTTGAACCTCGGACGGCATAAAGAATGGCACATGAAGCTGAAAAACATGCTGCCGTCACCACCCAAAACGTGCAGGAACGGATTTATTTTACCGCGATCTGCTGCATCTCATCGGCTACATTGACAAGGCGCAATGCCATATTGAGAGCTGCCCGCAGGGCCGGAATATCTTCTGCTTCAATGGTAAGTATGAGCACGGTATCGCCTTCCAGCCGGCAGCTCGTCTTTGAACGCGGGTTGACCTCATCGGCAAGTTCCGGTAAGAGTGCTGTATAGATGGCAGCGGCATGTTCCGTTGAAAACCGGAAGATCGCTTCATGGTGTGGCATACAAAGAATCCCTCTGTCCAGTAGGGTAAAAAAGAAGATAAAGTATGGGGGTTCAGGCAGATTGCCTGATTGCGCAGTGATTACCTGGCTTTCATTTCTTTGATCGCTGCGCCACGTTCCTTAAAAAGAATACGGTGTCCACAGTATGGGCACCGTACGTTGACGTCGATCTCAACTTTCTGCTTGCACCGTGCACATTTGTAGGAACTTGCCATAATCGATCCGTTTATTTTATCCTGTGTTCTTCAACGGTTCTGTCGATTGCACGCTTGGCAATCTTCATAGCCGGCGTCTGCGGCACGTATGACCCGCCGGCAAACTTGAACCCGCACTTGCGGCATTCCCAGATACCAGTTCCCCGGCGCTGGACAGACAGCATGTCACATTTCGGACAGGTGTGAAGTGCTCGTGAAACAGCTTCAATATCTGCTACTCGCTTTCGTACAAATCTACCGTACCGGCACCCAAAACGTCCGGCACTTCTTGTCACTTTTCCTTTTGCTTTATGTGTGGAGCTTGCCATAATGGAGATTCCCCGATCTGTCTTGTTGTATTTGTCGTCTGAATTAATATACTTGATTGAGGATCTTCACCTGACCCTCGCCTTTGGAGAGTTTATTGATGAGATCATAGAAATCGCTCTGGATCCCGGCAGGAATGCGCACTACGCATACCCAGGAGCCGTCCTTCTGCCACTCGTCCTTTTCCATGATGGACCCGGCCGCAATATCACCATAGGCTTTTGCCGCAAAATCCGCAGGAATCCTGATGGCAAGCCGGAGTTCCTCGAACCGTATTGGCAGGATCGGGCGCAGCGCCTTTACCGTTTCTTTGACCTGTTCATCGAGATGTTTGAACGGGTCAATGTTTACGCGCGCCTCTTCCATTGCCATCTCGATCCTGTGCGGGGGATGCGGGTGGCCGGTCTGCGGGTTGACGGCATTGCGCGCAATAAAGTTTACCACCTGGCGGCGCTTCTCCTCAATCATATGTTTGCGCTGCTCAGACGTGAGATGGATCTCACCTTTCTCTATGATACGGCGCGCAATTGTCGCAAAATCCGTTGTGTGGAAGACTTTTATGAGTGCCTCATCCGGAGCACGGGTTGCCTTGGAGGTATTGCTGAACACATTGAGGGCCGCGACTACATCCTCAATGTCAATAGCCTGGCCCTGCCTCACTAACGCAGCCTTGTCGGGATCAACGAGAATTTCGAAGCGCTCCCCGAAACTCTCGAGACGCGCAACGGTGGACTTTTCGAGCGGTATCATGTCAGGTCAGACTGATCACTGTTTGAACTGTTCAACATACACGGCGACTTCTTCCCGGCTCATCTTCTTAAATATGGGAGTCTCTCGCCCGGTGACACCGATCTCAACGGTATCCATATCGAACTTGCCTTCGGTTGCGGAGTGGAGTGCCTTTAAGCCCAGAAGGATCGCGTCCTTGATCTCGATTTCAGGTTTGTATTCCTCCTCAAAGACTTTCATGGCAGCCGGGCGGCCGATACCGATTCCCGTTGCCTTGTACTCGAGCAGGGTGCCGGAGGGGTCTGTCTCGAAAAGGCGACAGTCGCCGTCGCTCACACCCGCAATGAGCAGGGCTGTACCGTACGGGCGGATACCGCCGTACTGCGTGAGCGTCTGCATGTGATCGCAGAGTTTCTTGGAGAGCGCTTCAACTTCGATGGGTTCATCGTAGGACACGCGGTTGATCTGGCACTCGACCCGTGCCCGGTCGACAAGGGCACGTGCATCCCCGACAAGGCCGGAAGAGGCAACCCCGATGTGCTCATCGATCTTGAAGATCTTCTCGATCGATGACGCTTCAAGGAGCCTGGAGCTCACCCGCTTGTCAACAATCAGGACAACGCCGTCCTTTGCCTTGATACCTACCGCAGTGGTACCCCTTTTCACTGCTTCACGGGCATACTCCACCTGGTAGAGCCTGCCATCGGGGGAAAAAACGGTTATCGCCCGGTCATATCCTGTCTGATATTGTGGTTGCATTCAAATCCTCCAGATCATCTTTTGTTAAGAACAATCGGTTTGTATTTTTAAATCCCTTTTCAATCACATCAACCTTCTGACCGTTACACTGCACGATAAGAAAGGTCTTTTTTGCAAAACTGCATTCGGACAGATCAGGTTCTTCACCCGCACCAGTGCCTGTTGCTGTCTTTTCAGGATCCGTTTTGGATTTAGGGATTTTTTTCGGGCGGAACCGTGAGCGCAGGCTCTCGATCGTGCCGGATGCTGCGATGATACGCAGGCAGATGCGCACGTCACGGCACGCAGTGACGGTAGATAAGGCAATCGCCAGCTCCCGTTCGGTACCCCGTCGGCACCTTATGACCACATGCCCGTATTCAAGCGCAACAACCGCGGGTGTGATAATTGCCGTAGTCGCATCGCCCCAGAGCGAAGTGGTTGCATCCGATATAGCGTAATACAACTCTTTCTGCTCAAGCACGGTTCCGGCAGGTTCAATCCGTGCAAGAATATACCGGCGCTTCTCGCGCAGGGTTGGCGGGCGGGGACTCATGCAATCACCCTGACGGACGGTTCCGGAGGTGTCAGAACCGTCCCGACACCGGCAAGCGCACGTTCCACATCCGGCACATCCATGCCAATGAGACTACAGAGCCCGGCGATGTCCCGGACATTCCGCATATCGAGCAGGGAACGGGCATGCGTGGACAGCGTGACCGGGAACTCAAAGCGCTGTTCCAGCACCAAGATATCCAGATACCGGTGAATCGCCCGCTGTCGTGCGACACTCCGCCCCATAATGATGGGGGAGAGATCGATATCCACCGCTACCCGGTTATCAGCCGCCATCTTTGCCGCAACATGGTCAAATGCAGTTTTGTCCGCGGACTGGATACCGCGCAGGATGTGTACCCCTTTGACGCCGATCACTGCACGGTTGAAGCTGTTGTTTGCCGCATTGACCGAGATCACCATGCCGGGATCTTTCGAGCGTTTCACTGCCGAGATGACATCCTTAACCGGGACATCCCGGATAAAAAGCCCTGAACGCACCTCAACTCCTGCATACGTGCCGGAAGGAGCGTCGGCTGCAATAATGCTGTCAAATCCGAGCGCTGCAGCTTCGAGCGCTAACCTGCGGACCGATGCATCTCCGAGCGGGTACGGATATACAGCGGCATCGGTGATCTTCATGAAGATACCTTTGCGTAAAAAGAGGATAAGATTATTTGCCCTGGTTCGCGTGGGAACGGATGCTCGGGCGGGTCTTTTCGGTTCCGATACCCTTCTCTCTCATACCGCGACCCTTGCGACCTGCTGAGGTCTTTCCGCGCTCTGCACGACCGCGGTGGGTGGCGTTGGCCATCCATGCAAGGTTCTTGTCGGCCCTGATCGAGGGGTGGTGACCGTCAACCATGATGACTTCGTAGTATTTGAGCTTCCCGTCCTGTCCAACCCAGTAGGAGTTGAGCACTTCCATGTTGGGGAATTTCTTGGACGCGCGCTCTTCGGCAATACGCTGGATGCTCTTGCCCATTGTCTTGCTGTTCTTGCCCATCGCTGCTGTGCGGCGTGCACGGACATACCGGGATACCCGGCGGCCACCGCGGCGGACCTGGACACGGCAGACGGCAATGCCCTGCTTGGCCTTGTAGCCAAGGGTGCGTGCCCGGTCGATACGGGTCGGGCGTTCGACGCGGACAACGCTGCCTTCACGGCGCCATTCCTGCATGCGGTTCCAGAGGAGTTCTTTCACTCCGCTCTTTGCGGGTACTTTCCATGCCTCCCTGACGAAGGCGTACATCGATTTTACCATGGTAATCACCTAAGGTTCGGCTCATTGCTGAGCTACATTCCTTTTCACCGGGACGGATCCCGTATGCCTGTATAGATAGGGTGGACGGATATTAAAGAGCTGTGGCATCCGGGCCATCTATGATATTACAGTCCGATACAAAATGGATCAGTTCAACAAAAAAATATGCTCATGAAATTTTTTGGATTTTTGGATTCGTTGAATTTCAAACTCCATAATGAAAAGGGGGTAGGGTTCCCCATTTTGCTCACAGGTAACCCCCCCCTCCAAAAAAAGAGGTGAGGGTGCCTACCTCCCCTTCTCCTAAAAATATTTTGAACTGACCCTACCCCCCCCCCGGTTATTTCCCGAACCGCTTGTACCGCTTATGCGCTTCCTCGATCGTCATCACTTCGAGAATGTTGACAATACCCCCGGGCAGGACATCGAAGAACGCAGTATAGGAATGGGCGATATGCATCCGGCAGTGACCGTTCTGCAGCAACTCCACATCCGGGGCAGTATACGGATCTTCAAGTTTCAGCAGATGCTGCTTGACAATCCTGCGATCCTTTTCCGGCAGGCCGTTAATGTACTGCAGCGCCCGCTTGTCGATGTTTACTCTCACGGCGCATCTCTTTTTTCAGGCTCGCGTATTCGGGATCGCTGTCGAGCGGGACGAAATCTCCTTCTTCGGCAATCTTGTCCAGGTGTGCAATGAAGTCATGACGCTTCCGCTCCTGCAACACCCGGCCGATCACATCCCCGTACCGTTCCCCCGGCTCCCTGATGGACATCAGGGCTTGTTTGGTATCCGTCGAAACGAGTACTTTCTCGGTGAGAGGTTCGGAGTTCTTTGCCATTGTTATATTCTCCCTTTTGGTCTGAATGTACCATTTGTCCTTTTTGGGAAATTAACCTGTGCTTCAAACTATGATTCGCTACCCCAGTCTAATCGTTCGAATCTTATTGGGAACGGGCGTGATGGAAGCCTTGCTAAGGGAAGGATCATATCGAATTAAAAAGGATAACAAGTCCCTGACCCGCCGCGGGGGCGCCCCTTCGGGGGCGGCGGCATTCATCGCGATCGGGGGCATGGGGGTCTCAACCCCCATCTTTGACTATCGAGAGATAGTTTTGATTCCAGTTATTGAAAAAAATTCGGCTTTTATAAAAAAACCTGAAAAGATTTGACGCTCTTGGGGGTTACGGCGACTTCGCGCCTTCACCCCCGCCGCGTGGGCATCCCCCATGTAGCGATAACTTACAGACGGTTAATAAAAAATCTAAAGCGACCTAAAAGAATAACCGGACAACTGGAAAAATGATTTCTATAGAGCCGAAATTTCACTTCCCCTTCTTCTTCTCAATCACCCGGATATCCTCAATCCGGGTCACCGGATACTGCCCATCCGCATCCTTCTCAGCCGACTTCACCATGTCCCAGATAGTGAGCAGTGCGATCGAAACGCCCGTCAGGGCCTCCATCTCGACACCAGTCTTACCGAAACACTTCACCCGCACCATCGCCTCAATGAACCCGTCACCCTCAGTAAAATCAACAGAAATCGCGCTTATGGGGATGGAATGGCACATCGGTATCAGGTTGGGCGTGTTCTTCACCGAGAGCGTTGCTGCCACACGGGCAGTCGAGAGCACATTGCCTTTCACGACCATCCCCTCGCGTATTGCGGTCAGCGTGGCCGGCCGCAAGTAAATCTTACCGGCCGCCACTGCTTCCCGCACCACATCGCCCTTGCCGCTGATATCCACCATCTGTGCCTTATCGTCCTGAATATGGGTAAATTCGACCATGTACTCACTCTGCCTGCATGCTGTTTTTGAATAATTCTGCCGGTATCCGGTCCACGAGATCGGATGCCAGCATCCCGCTCCCGCGTTCCGCTGCCACCCGTTCTCCTGCCCTGCCATTGACGTACGCGGCAATGCAGGCGGCATCGAACGCGGGCAGGTGGCAGAGCAGGGCACCGGCAATACCCGCCAGCACATCCCCCGTCCCGCCCACCGTCATCGCGGGATTTCCGGTCCGGTTGAACCGCACCCGCGTGCCATCGGTGATCACATCGATATGGCCCTTGAGCAGCACGGTCCCGGAAATCCCTGCAATCCGGGCTGCACGGGCACGCCCGATCGTATCCATTGGCAGGGTCTTTCCGGTGATACGGGCAAATTCACCGGCATGGGGAGTATAGATCGTCTCTTCCTGCGCAACAGGCAAAGGCAGCCTTAGGGCGTCCGCATCAAAGACCGCACGCTTGCAGTGTGGGGCAATAGCGGTTACCACCGCGTGGCTCTCCGTCCCGAGCCCGTTCCCGCAGACAACCACATTCGCACGCTCTGCAAGGGCGATCAGGCGCCCGGTATGTTCCGTACCGATCTTCTTGCCATCGAGACGTTCATAGATCAGGTCGGGTACCGGTTCAAAGACCGGCGAAGCAATCCGGACAATATCGGCACCCGCCCGTAATGCTCCCAGCCCGGCAAGGTAGGGGGCACCCTGGTAGGGCCCGCCACCGATCACCAGCACTTCGCCGCCAAATCCCTTGTGCGCCTTTCGGTGACGCGGCTGAAGGAGGGTGAGATCGCCGGGCCCGACACAGCACTCCGCTTCAACCGGAATGCCGATATCGACCACTGTTGAACCTTCGCACTTTGCCCGGTGGAAGGCGCAGATGCGATCCGCCCGCATGCCCGGTGTCGGCACGTCTGCTGCAATAATCATCGCCCGCGAGGCATTTGCCATCTTCACGCAGGTCTTTAACGGTTCCTGGAGTTCCCCGGATGCACCGATGCCCAGCAGTGCATCGATGATCACATCGGCCATGGCAAACTGCGATTGCAATGCCTCAAGGTCATCCCGGCAGGTGAACGGGAGCAGCCCGACATTACAGCGTTTCAGCGCGCTGAGCTGGTGCCCGCAGGCTGCGCTTCGTTTTCCGAAATCGACATAGCAGACATCGGTATCCACGCCATACTGGAGGTGCCGTGCGGCAACCATTCCGTCACCGCCATTATTGCCCCTCCCGCAGAGCACGAGCACCCGTGCGGGCGAGGGTGCACGGACCATATCCGCAAGTGCCCGACCGGCGCTCTCCATCAGCTGGAGCTCGGTCACCCCGAGCGCCATGGCATTTTTGTCCACCGCACGCATCCGGGCAGGGCTGATGATCCCTACCTCAGGATATCCTTCGATCGCAAACGGTCTCATATCCCTGCACTTTTTCCCGTACAATTCATGTGTAGGTAGTCCCTAATAATATGCAATGGGTTTTTGCGATGATGTGAAAGCAGCCGCAGAGCAGATCGCGGATGCGCCCGGGATTACCATCATCTCGCACATCGACGCTGACGGTATCTCGTGTGAGGCGATCCTCTCGCAGGCAATCTCACGGCAGGGAATTGACGTAAAATCGGTTTTTGTCCGGCAACTCGAACCGCTGACTATGCCGCAGGTGCCTTCGGACAATACGCTCAAGATTTTTTCCGATCTCGGTGCCGGACAGCAGAACCTGTTTCTCGAACGGGGTTTTACGGAAAAAGAGGTATTAATTGTTGACCACCACGTGAGCCAGCCCTGTGAGCGGGAGTATACGCAGGTGAACTGCCTTCCTTACGGCCATGACCGGATGAGCGCTGCCGGTGTCTCGTACCTGATCGCAAAGCAGATGGACCCGGCTAATATCGATCTCGCCAAACTCGCCATTGTCGGCAATGTCGGTGACATGATGGCCCGGGAAAAGTGCGGGCTTGTCGGCCCTGCACGCGATATCATTGTCGAGGATGGGGTGCGCCACAAAAATGTCGAGGTGCGCAAACGGGATCTTAACTGCTACGGCACTGCCACGCGCCCGGTACACCTCTCGCTTGCCTACAATGACGATCCGTTCATCAAAGGCATCAGCAACAATCCCGAAGGTGCCCGCCAGTTCTTAAAGAAACTCGGCATCCAGCAACAGACAGAAAGCAGGCGCTGGTACGTGTGGGAAGAGATCTCGCAGGAAGAGAAACGGATGATCATCTCCGCACTCGCCGAACAGCTAATCGCAAACGGGGATACGGTGGACCGGCTCTTTGCCGAGACCTACGGGTTCCCGGATGAAATCCCCCGGACGCCGCTGCGCAATGCCCAGGAATACGCAACCATGCTTAATGCCTGCGGGCGCTGGTCCAAGCCCCAGATCGGGGGAGCCATCCTTCGCGGGGATCGCGGCACCGCATACCGCGATGCCGAACATATGCTGAAAAACCACCGGGCAATCATCCGCAACCTGCTCGAATATATCATCGATACGGGAGTCAAGGAACTCGAAAACCTCCAGTATCTCCACGTGGGCGGGCGGTACCCGGATACCATTGTCGGTATCGGGGCCGGGATGGCGCTCTCGAAGCTCAACAGCAATATCCCGATCCTTGTCATGTGCGAAGTGCCCGAGGATACCAACCTGACGAAGGTATCGATGCGGACCACCGAGCGCGTGGTGGAACGCGGGGTCGATCTCCAGCAGGCGCTCAACTGTGCTTCAGCAGAGTATGGCGGCGGGGGCGGGGGCCACAAGATCGCGGCGGGGGCGTACATCCCGAAATCAGCAGAAGAGGAGTTTGTTATTCGTGTCAACAGGATACTCGGAGAACAGTTCGCTGCGGCGGGTTCAGGCAATCGCTGATCACCAGTTCGGCGGGCTTGCAGGGACGGGACTCTTTCCCGAAGGATGCGAGTTCATCTACTCTACCACCGGGCGTATCCGGCAGATCGGGTTTGGCGGGGTGCGCCTCGCAACGGTCCGGGCTTCGGATGGCAGGCTCACGCTCGGCATCGAGGGGGCGAAACGCCTCCAGGCCTGCCTGCCTGCCCCGGCCTACCGGGTGGTCATCAAGGATGATGTCGAAGAGTTCGTGGCCAAGGGCAAGAATGCGTTTGCAAAACACGTGGTCACAGCCGACCCACAAATCCGCGCGGGAGATGACGTCATGGTCATGGCGGGCGGAGATCGCCTGATTGCCTGCGGCGCAGCGGTTGTATCAGGCGCGGAAATGCTTGCATTTAATTATGGAGTAGCGGTAAGAGTACGGCAGGGTAGTGAGAAAGATGCTTCCGGGAAATATCAATCCACGCCAGATGAAGGCGATGATGAAGAAGCTCGGCATGAACGTCGAGCAGATTGAAGACGTGCAGAGTATTGTCATCAAGACTCCGAAGGGTAACTACATCTTCGATTCGGCAGAAGTGTCGGCGATGACCATGCAGGGCTCGACCACGTACCAGATCGTGGGCGATATCCGGTTCGAACCGGCAACGGCCGAGATCCCGAAAGAGGATATCACGATGGTCGCGTCCTCCGCAAACGTGTCTGAAGAGAAGGCCAGAGAGGCCCTCGTGGCGACCAAGGGCGATATCGCCGAAGCGATCATGCGCCTCTCCAGCTCATGATTGAGCCGGGCGATAGAGTACTTCTCGTAGGGGAAGGAAGGGAATTCTGGGTCAAGGCAGGGCCGGGGAAACTCGGTACTGACAAGGGTCAGATCGAGCTCGAATCCATTGTCGGTAAATCCGGCGGGGATATCATCACCACCCACAGCGGTGCAGAGTTCACCATCCGCATCCCGCGCCCGACCGATTTTTTCGCGTATGGCAAACGGTCAGGCGCCCCGATGCTGCCCAAGGATATCGGGCTGGTCATAGCGTACACCGGCATGAACCACAACGATGACGTGCTCGATGCAGGTACCGGCAGCGGGATTGCCGCGATCTACTTCGGCGGTGTGGCAAAGACCGTGAAGACTTACGAGATCCGGCCGGAGTTTTCCACGCTTGCAATGAAGAATATCACGGAGTCGAAACTCACCAATGTGGAGGCAGTGGCAAAGGATTTCCTGGACGCCGAGGGAAGCTACGATGTAGTGCATCTCGATCTCCAGATCCAGCCCGAGCACGTGCGACACGCATTTTCCCTTCTGCGATCGGGCGGATATCTCGCGTGCTACACGCCATTCATAGAGCAGATGTCAATTGTGGTCGATGAGGCCACACCACTGTTCCGCGAGGTGCACACCCACGAGCTGATCGAGCGGGAGATGACGCGGTCCAAGCGGGGGACCCGGCCGTCAACTTCGGTGAGTCACTCGGGGTATGTGACGATTGCGAGGAAATAAGAGAGAAAATAAAAAAAATCATCTGATGCGTTGGGAATTATACCTATTATCAGAAAGTGTTTTTTGCGGAGATCTTACCCATTCTTTTAACTTAGAATCAATAAATTTTCTCGTTTGAGCTTTTGGATTTTTGTACTTTTCAACCGCGCGATATTTTCCATCGCTGTATTCTAAATATCCTTTTAAATAATAATTTACAAGACTTTTCATCTCATTATCAATTTTCATTACCAATGATTTTTTTGAAATGGCTGGAACGAGTGTGAAAAGACGTTCGAGTCCGATCTCACAAATTTCATAAGATGTCTTTCCATCCGCTTGTGGTCTAAAAAGCTGCGCTGCAATATCAACGATTCCCTCGCGAATTTCCTCTCCATTATTCATTTCAGGAAGAAGTGTAATTGGCATATTTGCGATTGAAGTCATATCCTGACCTTTCATTGCAACAAATGCGTCTCTTAATTTTGAATTTTGAAGAAATTCCGCTTTTTTCACATCAAATTTATCCTTAACAACAATTTGACAATGATTTCCATCGTCATTGAAAGAAAAACGACTACTAATCGTATCTGGTGGGGTTGTGAATGAAGGAAAACCAAATGTGGATAAACACCTTGGATCAATTTTTTTATAATTATCCAGAGTTCCTGCTTTGGATTTATCGTTGTAAGTTATATCGACTACAACCCATCCATCGGGACCTGCTGCAATAATATCTGGAGTATAATCCATTCCAAAAGAACGTTCTTGAACTGGTGTTTCCACCCGGAGTTGAGTAATTCCTGCTGCGAAGAAAGGGCCAGCAACTCCCTTATAAGTATAAAAAAGCCGGATAGTATTTCGCCATAATGTGATACGTTTTCGCAGTTCAGGCAAACATTTCAACTCCATCAAAAAAGATAGAAGTCCGCCCTGCATTATCTTCACCTTGAACAGTTGCGATTCTTGGAGCAGCATTTACGCAACCGTTACCAGGAATTGTGAGATAGGCATAATCAAGGCCCACATCCATGAATACTCTATCCCAAGTGTGGAGATCAACCCCCTTAAATCTTTTAAAATCTGAACTAGATTCAATTTCAATAAGCCATAGGTTCATTCCACTTTTTCCCATCGCAACAGCTTCTGAAAAAGCATCAAGATCTAAAGTTTTTGTGAAATTTAGTTCAAATGCACATAATTTTTTATCTCTATTGTCTGTTGCTACGAAAAGTGCATCTTCATAGCGATTCGCTATTTCAGAGATTGATATCATTACTTCTTCTGCATCTTCAGCTTGATTTACAGTCACCTTTCCGTTGCTGTACCATTCTTCTGTAATCTTAACGGATCCCCCAGATCTTTTTTGCCATCGGATACTATTAATCGCGATTTTTTCCTTGGCTAACGCAAGAAATTCATTTACTCCGGGCACTGGTTCTTTCAAACCATACCACGCCTTCAAACTAAACTTCCCTGCGTCCTGTTTGGGGGTTAAACCATCAGAGAAATTTAATCCAATCCCTTTTTCTATCCAAGAACCTGATTTTTGGAAATGCATTAAATGGTTGTGAGAGAGCCAGCATTTATCAAGGCCTTGATTAACAGAAATCCAACTTGAAATTTTATCATCAGATTCTTTTGCTTTCATTAAACTGTATAATATCCACACACGTTTTCTGGAAGTATCAAGAAATAATGTTCCGGGTAAATCTCCACCACTATTGACATACCAATTATTAACATCCAGTTTTACCCAACGTCCTCCATCAGGTGTTGCCGAAACATTTTTTAAAAAAAGATTGCTTTCGATAAGATATGCCTTCAATTGTTTCGAATATGTTGCTCCAAACAACATCAAGGATTCTTTATTTCCTTCCAGTCCGGCTTGAAATAGATGTTTCATTTCAGCAAAGGACTGTATCATTATTGTTCTCACCACGCTAAGAAATTTTACTTTTATAGAATACGATCTTACGCACTATTAATCTATATTGTATTTAATCGATATCTTCGTAGACTTTGTTGAGAAATATTAAACGACAGATTTTCTAAATGACAAACAACCATTTAACCCACCGCTCCCGACACTGATCCATGCCAACGGGCGAACACGTCCACATCATCAGTGCCGGCGAAAATATCCACACCACCTACCCGGCAACGTTTCGCGAACTGCCAACAATCACCCGGACGTACGTCCTCGCGGATAGCACGGTGTACGAGATCTCGTCCAGCCCTGCAACAGAAAAAGAACGGGTCGCCATCAGGAACGCAGTCACCGCCGTGAAGGAGGTCTCCGCATCGCTCTCCATCCCTTTCTCCCGCGAACTGGTCTATCCGCCCGCCTATCCATCGGTTCGCGATATACTCACGAAAATCCACCGCGAATTCCCCACCGCCCGGTACACGTTCGATATCTCGGGCGGGTCCACGCCCCTCTGCACGGCGCTCCTCTCGTTCGGACCCTGGCTTGGCGCACAGGTCTATTCCGCCTTCGATGAGAAGACGCCCCGGAACGTCCCGCTGCCGGAACGGTCAGTCCGAAGCATGATGGAAAACCCCAATTACCCAGCAATCCTTGCGCTGCTGCTCCGCACCATACGGAAGGACGCGATACCGGGGATGCACGAATGGACATCCCGGGACTACATCTACAAGCAGCTCTGGCCGTACTATGTCCCGTCCCGCACGAAGAAGGTAAAACCCGGCGATCCCGTACCCCCGCCGGTCCACTACCGGCGCGGGAGGAAACCCGCCGCAGAACTGACGCACGGTACATTATCGACCCTGATGCGGACGCTGGAAGAAGCGGGGCTTGTGGAGGAACGGGTATCGGAAGAGACGAAGCGGGAAAAATCGTACCGCATAACTGATAGTGGCGAAATTGCATTCCGGTTTTTTGCGGATCCGGCAACCAATACGCTTGTCCGGACGGCTCTCCAGAAAGGGTAAAACAAAATTTTTTTCAATCGAAGTCTGCTGAAAAATTTTCAATCAAGGTACGAGGGTGTTAGTAAAGCTGCCAACTGTTGGATAATTATCCAACTGTTGGATAATTATCTAACAACAAATCATTTTCTCCGGGGTGAGGGGCCGGAAATAAAATCAAGGTCTGGTTAAAAAATTCCAGGCAGGGGCTGATAGGTCGATTGAAAAAAAAATTTCAAAGCTTGATTGAAAATTTTTTTGTGCGAAACGGATCTTGATTTTTTTGTAAAAGGCTTGCCGGAATTTAATCGGAATTGACTCATGATCGTAATCATTGGGTTGTTTGAGCTTGGCAGCATTAAGGAGGGTTCCACGCCTCAGGACCTCTCCGAGGCACGGCGGGGCAAGGCGGTTTGATTCTTTTAGTCATTGAAACCGCCGCGGGGGCGCCCCTTCGGGGGCGGCGGCGTTCATCGCAATCGGGAGTATAGGCGTATCAGCTTCCAGAATAAAAATCATGGATAATATCGGATTACTCATTTATATCAATAGATTCGAAAAGTTGGAAGAAAATTAATATTCTGGGAATGTGCAGTAATTCTGGTGAATTATGACAAAAGTGGAGATTAAGCAGGTTGATGCACAGGGCCGGATCATCCTGCCAAAGGCATGGCGGAACCGGCTGAAAACAAATAATGTCATGATCATCGATGAGGATGACCGGCTTGAGATCCGCCCGGCTGATACCGATCTTGCGCGATTTGTTGACGCGGTCGAAGTTGAAGGTAAACATTTTGACGATTATCACGCCCTGCGCAAGGAACTGAGAAAAGATGCGGTTCATTGATGCAAACGTATTCATCTATGCAGTCCTCAAGCCAAAAACAGCGCTTCCGGAAGCGGTCTTAACAAGAAAAACTGCAGCAAAAGAGATTTTCCTGCGGGTAAATGCCGGTGAACCGGTCACGACCACGACCGTGCACCTCAGCGAAGTGGCAAATGTTTGCGAAGATGCGGCGGGCTTTAAGTTTTCCTGCGATCTCGTCTCCGCACTCCTGTCAAAGCCCTCGATTATTGTCCAGCCGGTCTCCGCTGACAACTACCGGGAGAGTGCCCGGCTGGCACAAAAATATTCCATTAGCGTTAACGATGCCCTGGCACTGGTTGTCATGGAACAACAAGGCATTGATGAGATCTATACCTTCGACCGGCATTTCAGCCAGGCACCGGTACGCGTTGTACAGGAATAGTGCAGAACCCTACATCAAGCCGGATTGTAACGAAAAAATGTCCTGGATAAAAAAAAGTTTATTCCACAATCGCGTGCCCGTTCCTGTCGCCCCGCCCGATTCCCTTGTAAATAAAACCATTTTTAATATACATATCCGGGTCGACCATGTTCCGTCCGTCAATAATAACCGGGTGCTTCTTACCGGACAGTTGCTTAAGTACAAGAGGATTCAGGGTCCGGTAGTGGTGATGGCCGGCAAAGATCACGATCGCATCAGCACCCTCAACCGCTTCCTCAACAAAAGGAACAATCGGCACCCCGGGATATTCCGCTACATAGGGATCGTGGACCGGGACAACCGCACCCTCATGCACAAGGAGATCGCGGTACGGTTCTGCGGGCGTATTCCGGGTATCATCCGAATTGGATAAAAACGCCCAACCGAGAAGGGCAACCTTTGCGCCTTTCAGCGGGACACCCGCACGCTGCAGGGCATCTTTCGTAAGCCGGAACATATGGGTTGGCATGAAGTCATTGATGTGCCGGGCAAGCACGTAGAGCGACGGCTCGTTTGCCGGGTAATCAAGCGTGCCTTTACCGAGCTCCCGGGCACCCCGTTCGAGGTGGTAGGTGTCCTTGGTCAGGCAGTGGCCCCCGACACCGGCACCCGGCCAGAGCATGGCACGGGTGATGCCTTCGCCCTTGAGACTGTCGATGCCGGTCCGGACATCGTAGACATTGATGCCCATCGCCTCGCAATAGAGTGCCAGTTCGTTGATGGCAGCGATCTGGAGATCCCGGAACGTGTTCTCCGCAGTCTTGGTCACTTCCGCAGCGGTTGCTGACATCGGGATCACTTTTCCCAGGGTCAGTACGGGGGAATACAGTTCAGTTGCCCTCTGCGTACTCACGTCGTCAATCCCTCCCACAATACGGTCATGCTCCCGGATATTCCGCAGCAATCTGCCCACCATCACCCGTTCCGGTGCATGGGCGAGGGCGAAATCCACACCCGCCGTAAGCCCGGACTCCTTTTCCAGGAGCTCGCGGGCGATCCCGGTAGTGGTGCCGGGCGTGATCGTGGATTCCAGCACGACAAGCATACCGGGCCGGAGATAGCGGCCGACATTTTTTATCCCGTCGAACAATGCGGAAAAATCCGGCAGCAGGTCTTCCTTGTTCAGAAACGGCGTCTGGATCGAGAGGGTAACGGCATCCAGTCCGGCAATCTTTGAAAAATCAGAGGTGCAGACAAATTTTTTGGCAGATACTACTTTTTGTAAGAGCTCTTCAAGCCCCGGTTCCTCACCCTTGAGCGGGCTCTCGCCCCGGTTGAGCATGGCAATCTTGTAACCGGAAGAGGGAGAATCCCGCTGGAACCCGTACACCCGTTCGTACTGCGGTACATCGGCCAGGAGAGCAGCCGCAGGGATTCCCACATATCCCATGCCAAGTACCCCTATGGTCCTGATCGGCCCTTTTTCCTTAAGGATTGCATCAAGCGTCATACCGGTCCCCATACCTATTTCGCAAGTCCTGCCTGGATCTCTTCGCAGATCCGCAGGTTGTGAATCGCCTGTTCCGGGGTGATCGGGAAAGGCCGGCCTTTTTCCACGCAGTCAATGAACGTCGCAAGCTCGCGTTTGAGCGGTTCGAGTTTGTTCACCATCACCTTCTCGATGATATTTTCCTGCACGTACCGTTCCGCCTCGAACGTATACTGCCCCGGCTTGCGATAAATGGTCACTTCCTGCGTCATGAAGTCCCCTTCAATAGTGAACTCCTCTTCCTCGATATAGATCATGCGGATCTTCTTGGAAGATTTCCGGCTTGCAGAGAGTGACACGGGAACCGTTCCGCATTTCATCAGCACACTGCATACATCTGCGGTGCCGGCACTGGAGATGGTACACGGGGCATTAAAGAACAGGGTAAGAAGAATATCGATATCGTGGATCATCAGATCCTCGATCACCGTACTTCCCGTGACGCGGGCTGACGCGGGATTATGCCGTTTCATCTCAACATACAGCGGTTTTTTCACGATCTTCCTGATTTCTTCGACAATCGGGTTGAACCGCTCGATATGACCAACGCCAATGGTAATCCCTTCCGGAGCGGTTCGCATGAGCTGCGTGGCTTCCTCAGCTGTGGCACAGATCGGTTTTTCGATCAGCACGGATTTACGGGAAGAAAAAACCTGCCCGACTACATCCTTGTGAAACTGCGTGGGGACGCACACGCTCACCGCATCGGAATGCGCAAGCAATTCTGCAACAGAACTATACACCGTTGCCCCGTGCTTTTCTCCAATCGCCTTTGCCCCCGCAGTGTTTACGTCAAAAACACCGACGGAATCCACACTTTTGAGTTCGGAATAGACCCTGACGTGGTTCTTTCCCATCGTCCCGACACCGATCACACCGACATCCATTCACTTCACCCGGTTGATCGTATCACAGATAAAGGCAAGCTCTTTCTGGTCGAGCAGGGGGTGGACCGGCAGGCTTAGTACTGACGAGGAGAGCCGGGTCGAGACCGGGCAGGGATCCGGATCATTTGCAAGCCCGAACAACGGCTGGCGATGGATGGGTATGGGATAATGCACTGCAGAGCCAATCCCTTTGGCCTTTAAGTAATCGATAAACGCATCGCGCTTCATCGGGAACTCATCGGTGAGACGGATGACGTACTGGTGGTAGACATGATGCATACCGGGTGCGACATACGGGGTGATGAGACCTTTTACCGAAAGGTTTGCATTATAATAATCCGCATTCTTCCTGCGCCGCAGGTTGAACTTCTCTAACTTTTTTAACTGGACAATGCCCAATGCCGCTGCCATATCAGTCATGCGGTAGTTGTAACCAAGGCGGGTATGAAGATACTTCTCGCTCTGGCCGTGATTGATGATCAGGCGCAGGCGCTCAGCGTACGCCTTCTCGCTTGTTGTAACCATCCCCCCTTCACCGGTGATCATGTTTTTGGTGGCATAGAAAGAGAAGCAGCCGAAGTGCCCGAAACTTCCGACTTTACTGCCATTGCAGAGTGCACCATGCGCCTGTGCCGCATCCTCAATTAACTTGAGACTGTGCAGCTCGCATACGTTCTGCACACCCGTCACATCAAACGGCTGGCCATAGAGATGGACACCGATAACCGCCCGGGTTTTCGGGGTTACCCGCTCTTCGAGCTGTTCGGTGTTGATGGTATAGGTCTGGTCATTGACATCGCAGAAGATCGGCGTTGCCCCGCACATCAGGACTGCCGATGCCGTGGCAATGAACGAGAATGACGGTACAATTACCTCATCCCCGGGACCGATATCTGCGGCAAGGAGGGCAGCATGAAGAGCGGCAGTCCCGTTATTGATCGCCACCGCATGCGTAGTGCCACAGTAATCGGCAAATTTTGTCTCAAGTTCCAAAACCCTGTCTCCGGCAGCGAGCATTCCGGACTCGAGAACCGCTGTTACTGCCGAGATCTCTTCCTGACCTATCGCTGGTCGCGCAATGGGTATATTGACCACGTTTCACCCTCGCAAATTATCGGTAATTCGGATAAAAAATGCGTGAGCATCCAATAATATCATTCCTGTCAGGATGTGACAGGATTCCCGAAATATCTATCTGAAATTCCCGGCACAAATCCCGGGATCCAACGCTTCTGCCCTTGTTCCCGCAAACGAAGAATAGCTAATTAGTAGGAGACGATCATATAATCGTAAGAACGAACAGTGGAGGGGTGGCAACGCGACATATCATTTCAATCGGGGATTTTGAAAGAAGCGAAATTGACCGCCTGCTGGATCATGCACAGCAGATCGACAGCAAAAAGTACGACAGGAATGCACTGAACGGCAAAATTCTTGCGGTACTCTTCTTTGAACCAAGCACCAGAACGCGGATGTCCTTTGAATCTGCCATTGCACGGCTGGGGGGAACTTCCCTGTCAGTTGGCAGCGTTGATGCATGTTCCATGGCAAAAGGCGAGACGCTCGCAGACACCATACGGGTCGTGAGCGGGTATGCTGATGCTATTGTTATCAGGCATCCCAAAGAAGGGGCAGCGCGCCTTGCAGCCGAGTTTGCAACGGTACCCGTGATCAACGCCGGAGACGGTGCCGGCCAACACCCATCCCAGACACTTCTTGATCTCTATACCATCCGCCAGTCAATGCCCATAGACAGGATTGATGTAGCGCTGGTAGGAGATCTCCGGTATGGGCGCACGGCACACTCGCTTGCGTCAGCACTCTCGTTATACAATGCCCGGCTGCACACCCTCTCCCCTACCGGACTCGAACTTCCCGACACGCTCGCCACCGAGCTTACCAACAAGGGCATGGAGATCGTGAACCATGATTCCATCGATGAAATGATTGGGATGATCGATGTGCTCTACGTAACCCGGATCCAGCGCGAACGGTTTCCCGATTCGGCCTCGTACTTCAACGTAGCGTCCAGTTACCGGATCACACCAGAATTACTGAACGAAGCCAAAGAACATCTCATCGTGCTCCATCCTCTCCCGCGAGTGGATGAGATCGACCCGCGTGTGGATGAGTCGCCGCATGCCCGGTACTTTGAACAGTCCAGGAATGGTGTCCCGGTGCGGATGGCGATGCTTATGGATGTGATGCGATGACCCATACAGATTCCGGTGAGAATGAAGGACTCCTTGTCAGGAGGATCAGGAACGGTACCGTGATCGATCACATCGATGGCGGGGAAGCGCTCAATGTCGTCAAGATCCTCGGGATTACCGGAACAACGCAGGAAGCGCTCTCGATTGCGACCAATGTCCCGAGCCGGGACATGGGGAGAAAGGATATCGTCAAGCTCACCAACCGGGAGCTCTCAAAAGAAGAAGTCGATCGGATCGCACTCATCTCGCCGCATGCAACGATCAACATCATCCGGAATTTTAAGGTCTGTGAGAAGAAGGGAGTCGAGATCCCGAGCCTGATCGAAGGGCTTGTCCGCTGCCCCAACCCGGGCTGCATCTCGAATACCCATGAACCGATCCGGAGCAAGTTCCATGTCCGGCCCACAGGACTTCACTGTTACTACTGTGACTGGGTGATTACAAAAGATCTCACCAGTTACATTATCTGATTTTTTCCGCCTTTTTATGTTTTTAGTGTCAGGGCAGCGGACATGGCTGACAGGGTAAAAACAGGACAAATGACGTTGTTGAAAATCTCTTTTTCCCGTTGTTCATTTCTCGTTTTGGATTTCTGCATTGTAGAAAACCTTTTTTCACGTACTATATTGCCCCCCTCTTGCGCCACCAGTCCCCGTTGGGGGACGGGCGCAGTGCGATAGCCCGAGGAAGGTTACAGGCAATACGTTGTCATCGCAAGGGGGGGTGCCCCCGGGAGTTATTCATGGCCCTTTGGGCCACAGGCGGCCATGGATATGACTTATCCATAGGAGCGTCAGAGTTTTCTCAATGATATCTACAGAGCACAAATTTCCTAAGAAAACAGGATGATGAAAGTTGAAACCTCCATCTCCTGCCGTAACGATATATGTCGCCGCTCCCGACGGTGCAATCCCGCGGCGGATCAGTGACTCCATAAAAGGTCAAAACTCCTTGCCCCGCTATGCGTCGAAGAGGCCCTGAGGCGGGGGAGAATCACAAAAACAATTTTCATGATCCTGGCGTGAGCGTTAAAGGTTCCGGTATGTTATAAAAGAGCAGGAATACCTGAAAAAGGAAAAATATCCGGATCGAAGCCACAGAAGTATTTTTGACCGGCATTGGGGAAGGAAGCGGGAACAAAAAAAGAAATTATCCGTGACCACTCAGCGCATCAGGTGACCGTGAATATCGATCTCCCCGCGATAAATCCGGGTGCTGGAGATCCAGCGGCCATCATCGGCAAGCACACAGCTGATCTGGTGAATATCGACTTTCTTTCTCCCTTGTTGCCTGCGCAATTTGTTGATCTCAATAGCAACCGGAAGGGTCTCTTCGGATACAATGATCGCATCAAAATCGGCATCGAGTGCTGAACCGAAACGGTCCTGCAGGGGCTCAACAGAAAAAAGAGTGGGAAATTTTCTTTGAGCGATATACTGTTCAAGCTCGGTTTTCCGGAGCTCAAACGAATGAATGGGGTGGGTTTTCCGGCTGGCGAAGCTATCCGTGGTAAGCCCGATCACGACATAACCCTGAGGTCCGGCTATCTCAAATGACCGGGAAAGCAGGACTTTATGCCCGTCGTGAAGGGGATCGAATGTACCCCCGACCATAACCTTCATGCTCTTTGATTCTTAATTTCTAATGTTATTATGCGTATGGATGGAAAGGTCTCCGGCGTGCCGCTCTTTGCAGCGGAAAACGCGACAATCATCGGCGATGTCACGATCGGCAAACAGGTGGGGATCTGGTTTGGTGCGGTAATCCGTGCCGATAAGGACCGGATCGTGATTGGAGACCGATCCAATGTCCAGGACAACTGCGTAGTTCACACCAGCAAGGGATACCCGGTCACCCTGGGAACCGACGTATCGGTCGGGCACGGCGCGATCCTTCACGGCTGCACAATAGGAAACCGGGTGATTGTCGGCATGGGATCGATCGTCTTAAACGGGGCAACCGTGGGCGATGGATCGGTCATCGGTGCCGGTGCGGTGGTTACCGAGGGAAAACTGATCCCTCCGGGATCTGTAGTAATCGGCGTTCCGGGAAAGGTTGTCAAACCGGCAGACGCAGCACAGCAGGAGCAGATCCTCAAAAACGCCACGTCGTATATCGAACTGGCCGGGGAGTACGCCCACCATGGGTGATGTGATCGTTATCGGTGCCGGTATTGCAGGCATCCAGGCAGCGCTCGATATCGCGGGTCACGGGATCCCTGTACACCTGGTAGAACGCGAACCGAGTATCGGCGGCCATATGGCCCAGCTCGACAAAACATTCCCGACCAACGACTGCTCGATGTGCATCCTCTCTCCCAAGATGGTAGATGTGGCACGCCACCCGCTCATCACGGTCCATACCTGTGCAGAAGTCGAAAAGATCGAAGGCGAAGTCGGGAACTTCACCGTCACTATCAGGCAACACCCCCGGTACGTGGACCCAAAACTCTGTACTGGCTGCGGGGACTGTATCGAGATATGCCCGGTTGAAGTGTATAACCGGTTCGATGCCGGCATAGGAGTGAGAAAAGCAATCTACAAACCGCATGCACAGGCAGTTCCGGATATCGTGATCAAGGATGCCGAACATTGCATAGAGTGCGGACTCTGTTATGATGCCTGTGGCCCGGGTGCGATCCTGCGTAAGGAAGAAGAGGAGACCATCACTATCACTGCAGCAAGTATCGTAATCACGACCGGTTATACGGTCTTTGATGCCAGGAGCAAAGAGCAGTACGGCCACCTCATCCTGCCGGATGTCATTACCAGCCTCGAACTGGAACGGATGATCAATGCCAGCGGTCCGACCGGGGGAAAGATCAAACGCCTGAGCAATGGGGCGGTGCCAAAGAGTATCATATTTGTCCAGTGCGTAGGCTCGCGTGACATGTCCATTGACCGCCCCTACTGCTCCTGTGTCTGCTGTATGCAGGCGATAAAGAATGCAATACTTATCAAGGAGAAACAACCGGAGACCGAAATCACCCTCTGTTACATGGACATCAGGGCGTATGGCAAAGGTTACGAGGAATATTACGAACGGGCACAGGCACTGGGAATCCGGTTCCTGCGGGGTATGCCTTCCGATATCCTGGCCGATCGCAACGGATTAATCGTGCAGGTGGAAAATTCGGAGAATTCGGAAGTGCAGATTCTCCGGCCGGATCTTGTGGTGCTTTCCCTGGGTATCGGACCCTCAGATAAGGCTGCAGAGATTGCTTCAGCGTGTGGGATTCCTCTTGAAAAGACGGGTTTTTTTAAATCAGTGCACGATGCCATGGACACCGTTGCAACCCTGCGTCCCGGGATCTATGTTGCCGGTACAACAACCGCCCCCCGTGACATACCGGACAGTGTAGCATCCGGAGGATCTGCTGCAATGCGGGCATATATGGATGCGGTAAGGACGCGGTCGGCGTGAACGAGACTGCCACACTCTGGTGGGATACTGGCAACCAGAGCATCCGGTACATTGAGCAGACGCTGCTTCCGGGAGAGTATGCGATCATAGAATGCCGGAGTATTGAGAGACTGGCAACGGCGATCAAACGGCTGGAGATACGGGGGGCTCCCGCACTGGGTGTTGCCGGGGCGTATGGGATTGCGCTGTCCGCTGTACTTTCCGATAAAAAAGATATGCACTCATTCATGATGGCAGTGCACCGGGATGCCGACCTGCTCCGTTCAACCCGCCCGACTGCAATTAACCTCGCGTGGGGGATCGACCGGGTGCTCGCATCCATGGCACCTGCATATGACTGTGATGATGCCTGTTCCCGTGCACTTGCCGAAGCTGAGGAAATCGCCCGGAATGATACTGCCTGCTGCCATGCGATGGGTAAACACGGTGCCGCACTCCTGCCCGATCAGTGCACGGTGCTCACGCATTGCAATGCCGGGGCGCTGGCATGCTCATCATGGGGAACAGCGCTGGGAGTGATCCGTTCGGCAGTTGATGCGGGAAAAGAGGTAAAGGTGATCGCCTGCGAGACACGCCCGCTCCTGCAAGGGGCCCGGCTCACCGCCTGGGAACTCGCTCGCGACGGGATCGATGTCACGGTGATCACGGATTCAACCGCAGCCCACCTCATGCGAAAGGGGATTATCGATGCGGTGGTTGTTGGTGCGGATCGCATCACCTGCGATGCGGTTTTCAATAAAATCGGTACTTACATGCATGCAGTCTGCGCACACCATCACGCAATCCCGTTCTATGTAGCCGCGCCCCATTCTACCTTTGATCCGAAAAATACCGAAAGGGATGTCATTATCGAAGAGCGCGGGCGCGATGAACTGACCGTCATGGGTAACCGCACCTATATTCCGGATGGCGCAGGCGTAAGGAACTATGCATTCGATGCGACACCGATGGAACTGGTCACTGCGGTCATAACAGAAACGGGTGTACTGCGTCCGCCAATAGACATACGTAAACTCTTATCGCGTATCAGCACCACATAATGCTAAAAAGGCTCCGTTACCTATGGATTTTGATTTCGCCTCCTACAATAACCTCATGTTTCTCATCGGGGAACTCACGGTCCTCATCATACTCGGCGCGCTGGTCATCGCATTTATCCTTGCCCTGATATCACTCTACTCGATTAAGAAGGGGCATCTCTACTTCCCTAAGCTCATCAAAGCGGGCCTTGTCTTCTTTGAAGGACTGATGAAAGCGTTCTTCCGGCTTCTCGGTCTTGAAGACCGGGAGATGCTCACATTTTTGATCAAGATCCATAACACGATGAACACGACCGAGTTTGCGCGTATCCCGGTCACCGAACGGGCAATCTTTATGCCGCAATGCTTACGATCATCCCGTTGTCCTGCCCATCTCACGCCCGAAGGTCTCAAATGCCGCTCCTGCGGGCAGTGCACCGTCGGCGAGGCAAGGGGTCTGCTCGAGAAAATGGGTTACCGGATCTTCATCGTTCCCGGCTCATCATTCATCAAACGCATGGTAAAAAAATACCGGCCGAAAGCAATAATCGGTGTCGGTTGCCTTTCAGAAGTCAAAGAGGGCATCGACATGGCCGATAAAATGGGACTTATCGTGATGGGTGTTGTTACCTTAAAAGAAGGTTGTGTGGAGACGATTGTGAACTGGCCGGATGTTTACGAGGTGGCAACGCTCGGGGTGGATCCGGCATCAGTCCCCGAGGACCTTCATATTCTTACCGGTTAATTTCCCGCTTTTTATCTTGCCATGGACGATGATCGTGTCGTCACTGGTCACATCCCCGACATGGACACCGGTGCGCAGGATCACTTTGCCACCTGCCTTGACAGAATGGACTGCTGCATGATCGAGGATCGTGACATCCCCGTGCGCAACAATCGGCCCTTTAATCCGGCACTGGCTGCCGATGATCGCGTTCCAGCAGCTGATATCGAGTGCGACGCTGGAGCGCGGACCCAGTTCAAGGGTTCCGGTGACCGTGAGCCGCCCCCAGAAATGAGTGTGGGGCGGGACGATGAAGTCCCCGTCAACCTTCACGTTCCCTTCAAAATACGTCCCTTTTTGTGCAAAAAAAGTATTGCCTTTCTGGAATAGTGTCGGCATTGCTCCCTCAAGGTAATTGAGGTATGATCAGGGGATAAACTTGTTGCTCAAGGAAAACCGGTCTTCCATACGATGCCGGGCGGGGTTACAGGAAAACTGCCGACAGTGCAAATACCACGAGAGCAGCAAACATGCCTGCCTTGATGAGCGTGGTTGAACGGGTTGCCCTGACACATGCAGGGGTCTTACAGGGCAGCGTCCTGATTACCGCCACGAGAATGATGCTATCAACAATGACTATGCCGGCGAGATACCACATCCCCCACCAGAGATACGGGACAACACTTGCAACGACAGCAATGAAGGCAAAAACAAGAGCAACGCGGGTAGTCGGGCGGATCCCGATACGGATCGGGAGCGTATCGGCACCTCCTGCTGCATCACCCTCAATATCCTCCGCATCTTTCAAGATTTCCCGGACCATGGTCGCAAGGAACGTTATGGCGGCAAGCGGGATCATCAGTACAATCGCATTCCCTCCGGCAAAGGCTCCCCCGAACAGAAAGATGCTGGCTGCAAGATACGCGACTGCTGCATTGCCAATCACCGGCATGCTCTTGAGTTTTGCTGCATACAGGACAAGAATCACGGAATTGATCACCACAATGGCAAGACAGAGCACGGGCGTGAAAAGGGCAACAAGCACACCTGCGAGAAACAGCGTAACGGCAAAACATCGTGCGGCTACGGGACTCACGAGTCCTGAGGGAATCGGGCGCTCAGGGCGGTTGATCCGATCGATTGCAACATCGAAATAATCATTGATCACATTGCCGGCAGCAGTGATCAGGCTGACGATAAGAAACAGGAGAACGGTAGAGGGAATCACGGTTCCGGTAGCAATAAGATAGGCTATGATCGCCGTTATCCCGGAAATCACCGCATTTGCCGGGCGGGTAATTCTGAAAAATCCTGCAGCGCTCATCGGATACCAGTTATATCGTCGTTGGGATAATAAAATGCACGAAAAGGATGATGTAAACGGGCGAGGGGGGATTTGAACCCCCGGCATTCAGCTTAGGAGGCTGACGCTATGTCCGGGCTAAGCCACTCGCCCTGCCCATACCAATTCGGAGGGAATATGTATAAGGTTTGCGCGCTGCAACAATTCTCCGCAATGGAGTTAAGCGAGATAACGGAAGGAAAAACCCGGTTTTTTATCCCGGTCCAGGACAATACGACACAGTTTCCTCCCGGATCTGCGCCGATCTTTTTTAACCGGCGGATGGAACTGAACCGCGATGTCACGGTGCTTCTGCTCTCGATCCTCAAACCATCCGAATATCTCGATGCCATGGGGGCAACCGGCATACGCGGGTTGCGGGTTTTGCATGAGTGCGGCATTCCGGTTACCATCAATGACCGTGAGTCCGAAGCGATCGAACTGATAACGTACAATGCAAACCATGCAAACCTGCTCGTGGAGATTGTGCAGAGGGACGCCAGTGCCCTGCTCTCAGAGCGATCATTTGATGCTGTGGATCTCGATCCGTTCGGGACACCGGCTATGGTCGTGGACGCCGCTGTCCGGGGTACGCGGAGGTTTCTCTTTGTAACCGCTACCGATACAGCCCCTCTCTGCGGTGCGCACCTGAAAGCAGGAATCCGCAGGTATTTCGCACGACCGTTAAACACCGAGTACCATAGTGAAGTCGGGCTCCGCATCCTGCTCGGGTTTGTTGTCCGCGAAACGGTCAAGTATGACCGGGGGGTTGAACCAACGTTCTGTTATGCCCGTGAACATTTCGTACGGCTCCACCTCCGGTTACTCCGGGGAGCAGGTGCAGCAGACAATACCCTTAAACAGATCGGGTTTATCCTCCAGTGCCCGAAGTGCCCGTATCGGGAGGAGCATCCGGGCATGGTTCCCCCTACGGTATCCTGCCCGCACTGCAATGAACCACTCAGATTCATCGGCCCCCTGTGGCTGGGCAGCATCCGGAACCAGGATATTCTCCACCGGATGCAGGCGCAGCTGAATACCATGGAACTCGGCACGAAAAAAGATCTGGAGAAACTCATCAGCGTCTGCATCGACGAACTTCCCACCTCATCGTTCTACGATTATCACCATATCGCAAAACTTCTGGGTTGTTCTCCTCCGGATATCAACACCGTTCTCGAACGTATACGGGCTACAGGGTATGCTGCGACACGAACGCATTTTTCCGGGTACGGGATCAAGACTGAAGCGCCGCTTGAGATCATAAAATCGGCTATTCAGCCAGATAGAACGTGAAACCGGATAAAACAGGAAATTGACAGCAACGCGAAATTCTCACCGTCGTTGCTGTTGCTTCTTTTCCATGACCCGGAATGAACCTGCCGGCACAACAATCTCAAACCGGACTCCCGATCCCGGGGTGCCGGTCTCTGTTATGGTAAAACCGAAGATTGCTAAAATTTCATGTACAAGAAACAGGCCATTGCCGGTTTTTTTCCCTTTACCCGGTTGAAAAAGGGAAGGTTGTAAGGATTCAGGGATCCCCGTTCCATTATCCTCATACACAATTTTTGCTGCCCCATTCTCCAGTCTCCACTGCAGGGATATTTCGGATACGCTCTTTCCGTGACGGAGCGAATTGTCAATCAGATGATGAAAGACTTTCGTGAGCATCGGATCGGTAAAGAGTTCAATATCGTTACACGCGGGTCCTATGGTGATCTGGACATCTGTAGCGCCAAAGATGGATCGGGCGGACTGGAATATTTCATAAAGATTCATCCACATCGGTGAATGTGCACCGAGGTCTTTATATTCCGTGGTGAATGTGATGAGATTATGAATTTTTTCGGTTGCACCTAAGAGAATCCTGACAATTTCCGGAGATGTAATCGTGCTGTCATCCGGCTCTATCAAAGAGAGATAACCATGTAAGACGGTAAGCTGGTTGTTGATATCGTGGCGGACGATACTGTTTAACCGATGGATCCGGGTATTAGCCTGTCGCAAAATTTTTTCTGTCTGTTTACTGGTGCTGCATTCGCCAATAATGCCGATCATGCCGCTCTTGTCCTGCCCATCCAGAACCGACCGGGAAACAGCTATTGCCTGATGGAAACCTCCGTCCTTACCGACAACAGGAAAGCAGGAGGGATGAGGATTTCCTTGTTTTGCCTGCTCACACATTTTTCGGACACTCCCATTATCCTGAGGCAGAACGAAAGCGGAGATCGATCTGCCGATCATCTCGTCCGGTAAAAAACCCATAATATCAGTACAACCGGGACTGATGTAGAGAATTTTTCCCAGGTCATCGAGCGTGAAAAGAACCTGATCAAAAGATTCGACGAGTTTGCGATACGAATTCTCATTTGAAGGGTTTGTCATCGGCAGCATTCCATAAGAAGGAAGTGAATGGCGAGCTGAAAGGGCTTTTCCCAACATCAGGGAAAAATACCGTCAGCTCTTTGTGAAAGAGAAGGATTGCAGGCAAATTATATTTTTCCAAAGAGGTCTTAAAAAAAGGTATTACGGGATCAGTGATCTACGATGATTGTGATAAGATCGCTGTCAATTAGTCTGTGGGAGAGACCGACTCTCTGCCCGGGGTGCTTGACCGATTTGCCCCAGACCCTTGAATAGCGGAACTTCTGGACAAATTCACGGTGGAGCTTGGTACAGACATCCTCGATGGTGCTGCCTTTCCTGACAATGAGGGGCTCTTCAAGATCCGCCTCGCCGCCATGGGGTTTGAGATAGACCCGGATGAACCCGAGACTGTCATAGATTGCATCTTTTGTTTCCTCAAGGTGATAACCGGCATGGGCAGATATCATGAGCGGCGGGCTGCCGAACCGTTCTGCAATATCATGTTCGATCTCAAGGTATCGTTCCTTATCCACGAGATCGACTTTATTGACCGCAATGAACGCCGGGATATAGACCCGGTTACCCTGTACTGCATCAATAAGATCATCCTGTGTGGCATTCCCGCGGATCAGGATATCCGCATTCATCATCTTGCTCTCGGCAAGGATAGACCGGACTTCTTCAATATCAAGGTCCAGCGTGCCGACCGCGTTAAGCCGGATACCCCCGTGTGACGATTTCTTGATAGTAATATCCGGTTTTGGCACATTAATCCGGATACCGGCATCGTGGAGTTCCTTGATAAGCACATCAAAGTGCCGCTCGTTGAAGACATCCACGAGAATGATGATAATATCTGCCCCACGGACAACGGCGATCACTTCCTTGCCCCGGCCCTTGCCCATCGCTGCACCGGCAATGAGCCCGGGGATATCGAGCAGCTGGATCTTTGCCCCTTTGTGTTCAAGCGCCCCGGGAACAACCGTAAGCGTGGTGAACGCGTACGCTGCAACCGCACTGTCAGTACCGGTGAGTTTGTTTAAGAGCGTACTTTTACCGGTTGAGGGAAACCCGACAAGAACTGCGGTCGCATCTCCCGATTTTTTAACCGAATACCCCTCGCCGCCCCCGCCGGCTTTCATCGCGCGGCTTACCGCTTCGTCCCTGAGACGTGCGATCTTTGCCTTTACACGACCGATATGCTTGGAAGTAGCCTTGTTATACGGCGTCTTGACAAGCTCGTCCTCGAGCTCTTTAATCTGTTCTTCAAGACTACTCATTCCTATATTAATCGCCGCATGTCCGAGATATAGTTGTTTATGACAGGGAAGAACAATGAAAACCGGTCATGACAGGACCCGATTCCATTTTTGTGCATGTCATAATACCGGGTAAATGGAGCATAATACCGTTATGTCAGTATGGATAGTACGCGTGATGTTCTGAATCCCGTAACTCACAGAAAAACCAACTATGCTTACCTGCCCGAAAAGCGAGCGATTACCCCCGGAAAATATCTCTGGCTTTTAGCAGATATTATTTTTTTGCTTTGTAGAAACGGGCATGAACCATTAAGTTCACTCCGAAATCATGAAAATCGTTTTTAGGATTCTCCCCCGCTTCAGGGCCTCTCCGAGGCACGGCGGGGCAATGAGGTTTCATTTTTTAGCAGTCCGTAAAACCGCCGCGGGGGCGTCCCATCGGGGGCGGCGGGGTTCATCGCAGTTGAAGAAAGGATACATCTCCATTTTTTCCAAATAATCTGATTTTCATAGGAAATCATTGAGAAAACTCTGACGTTCTCTGGGGCTTCGCCCCCGCCACTGGGGCACCCCCCATTGCGATGACAACGTATTACCCGTAACCTTACTCGGGCTATCGCACTGCGCCCGTCCCTCAACGGGGGACTGGGGGCGCAAGAGGGGGGCAATATAGTACGTGAAAAAAGGTTTTGCTATGAAAATCGTGTTCTCAAGATATGATAATGGGGGTTGAGACCCCCATACCCCCGGTAATGATGAACGTCACCGCCCCCGACGGGGCGCCCCCGCGGCGTTTGAGGACTAAATATTCTAAAGCCTCCTTGCCCTGCTGTGCCTGAAGAGAGGCCCTAAGGGAGGGGATAATCATAAAAACGATTTTCAAAGTTCCGGAGTGAACGTTATAGGTTCATGCCCGTTTCTACAGAGCATTTTTTTCCTACCTTGAGATACCGGGAAATTATTAGAAATGGGTAAATGCATCTGACGGCGCTGACTTACCGTTTCCCGATACTATTATTTACCGGTATACATGAATGTCATGCGTACCCGATAATTCTATGACCAAAACGTTGTCCGTCTTGTATGTAGACGATGAACCGGATCTCCTTGAAATAGGTAAATTGTTCCTGGAGCAGTCCGGAGAATATTCTATAGATACCTCGGTTTCTGCAGCGGATGCACTGGTCCGGCTGGAACAAAAAAAATATGATGCGATTGTCTCAGATTACCAGATGCCGGTGATGAATGGCATCAAATTCCTGCAGGCAGTGCGGAACCGGGGAGATCAGATTCCCTTCATCATTTTTACCGGCAGGGGCAGAGAAGATGTTATTATAGAAGCCCTCAACAGCGGGGTTGATTTCTACCTCCAGAAAGGGGGGGAACCGAAAGCCCAGTTTGCAGAATTAATCAACATTATAAGAAAAGCAGTAAGGCAGAAAAGTGCTGATGATGCACTTAAGGAAAGTGAAGCCAAATACCGGAACATCCTGGAAAACATCCAGGATGTTTACTACCGCAGTGATGTTGACGGTAATCTCATTCTCGCAAGTCCCTCCATGGTCACGGTGCTGGGATATGATTCACTGTCGGAATTATATGGGGAAAATATCTCCCATACGTTCTATTACAACCCGGAGCAACGGAAAGAGTTTCTTGCAGAGATCAATCGCAGTGGATCCGTTACCAATTATGAAGTGACGCTGAAAAAGCGGGACGGGACACCGGTATTTGTGCTGACCAGCAGTCATAAATACTACGACCCGTCCGGCAACTTCCTGGGCGTTGAAGGGATTTTCAGGGATATTACAGCACGGAAAAAAGGCGAAGATGAACTGAGAGCCGCGTATGAACAGCTCACTGCTTTTGACGAAGAGATGCAGGCACAGTTTGATGAACTGAAATACGGGCAGGACGCACTTCGTACAAGTGAAAAGAAGCTGCAGGGTATTGTCCATGGCTCACCCATCCCCCAGTTCGTGATCGATAAAAACCACCGGGTGATCAGCTGGAACCATGCCCTTGAACGGTACAGCGGGGTTAAGGCCGATGAAGTCCTTGGAACCAGCCAGCAGTGGAAGGCATTTTACCCGGTGGAACGCCCCTGTATGGCGGATCTCCTCGTTGATGGTACTATTGATAAAATCCCTGAGTGGTATCCGGCTAAATATAACAAATCGAAGTATGTTGAGGGTGCATACGAGGCAACAGACTTCTTTCCAAAAATGGGGACGGACGGGATATGGCTGTACTTTACTGCATCGACGATCAAGGATTCAACCGGCAATATTATCGGTGCAGTAGAGACGCTTGAGGATATCACCGAGATCACCGTAAAGGAGCAGGCGCTTAAGGCAAGCGAGGAGCAGTACAGGAATGTTATCGAGACGCAGACGGAATTCATCTGCCGGTTCAAACCTGATGGCACCCATGTCTTTGCAAACGAGGCCTACTGCCGGTATTTCAGGAAAAATTGCAAGGAACTTATCAGGAAGAAGTTCCGGCCGGAGATTTATCCGGAGGACCATGACCGGGTGAAGGAACATTTTTCATCATTTACCCGGGAAAATCCGGTCTCGGCCATTGATCACCGGATCATCATGCCGGATGGCAGTCTGCGCTGGCAGCGGTGGGTGGACAGGGCAATTTTTGATGAGCAGGGCAATATCACCGAGTACCAGACCGTGGGGAGGGACATTACTGATGTCAAACAGGCAGAAGAGGCACTGCGCGAGAGCGAGAGCAAACTCAATGCCATCGTAAGGGGTTCTCCCATCCCGCAGTTTGTCATTGACAAAGATCACAAGGTAATCCAATGGAATGCTGCACTTGAAAGGTACAGCGGGATCAAGGCAGACGAAGTTCTTGGCACTAACCAGCAGTGGAGGGCATTCTACCCGAAGGAACGCCCCTGCATGGCAGATCTTCTCGTTGAGGGACACATTGAGAAGATCCCCCGGTGGTACTCCGGTAAATACACAAAATCCCCTCTCATCAATGATGCTTACGAGGCTACCGATTTCTTCGCCCACATGGGACCTTCAGGAACGTATCTCCACTTCACTGCCGCACTCATCCGGGATTCCAAGGGCATAATTATCGGGGCTGTAGAAACACTGGAAGATATTACTGCGATGAAAGATGCTGAAAAGGAGTTGAAAAAGAACGAAGAAAAATACCGCAATATCCTTGATAATATCCAGGATATTTTCTACCGCTCTGATCGTAATGGCAATCTTATCATGATCTCCCCCTCCGGTGCAGTATTACTGGGATATGATTCTCCTGATGATCTGATAGGGCTCAGTATTGCCGGGCAGATCTATGCCGTTCCCGACGACCGCAACGCATTCCTTGATGCAATGAAGGAGAAGGGGTATGTCAAAGACTACGAGGTAAAACTCAGGCGGAAAGACGGAAATGTTGTCACGGTAGCAACCAACAGCCATTTCTATTACAACCCGGATGGATCGCTCGGCGGGATAGAGGGAATTTTCCGGGACATTACCGGCATGAAACATACTGAAGAGTTATTGAGGGAATCTGAGGCTCTGTACCGTGCTGTTTTTGACAATACGGGTGCCGCTACGATCATCATCGCCCCGGATACCACTATCCTGCTGGCAAATGACCGGTGGGAGAAACTTACCGGGGTCCCAAAGGAAAAGCAGGAGCACAAAACAAGCTGGACTGTGTTTATTGATAAAGAGGATGTGGAACGGATGAAGCAGTACCACTATACCCGCCGAAAGGATCCCTCCCTTGTACCCAGGACATACGAATGCCGGTTGATTGATGCTGCAGGACATATCCACAACTGTATCGTGAATGTGCTCATGATCCCCGGTTCATCCAACAGTGTCGCTTCGCTGGTCGATATCTCAGATCTCAAGCAGGCTGAAGAAGCACTCATGCAGATAAACAAAAAACTCAACCTTATGAGCAGTATTACACGCCATGATATTCTCAACCAGCTTACGGCATTATCAGGATTTACCGGACTATTAAAGAATCATCTTACGAATGACCAGGATCTCATGTATATCAGCCAGAGTGAGACTGCTATCCAAAATATCGAACGGCAGATTACCTTTACCAAATTATATCAGGATATCGGAGTGAACGGCCCGGAGTGGCAGATGACTGCAACCGTCATCCGGCAGGCAGTAAATCAACTGTCATTAGGAACGATTACCGTGGAAATTGACCTGAATGATATTGAAATTTATGCCGATCCGCTCCTGGTCAAAGTATTCTATAACCTGATCGACAATTCTCTTCGCTATGGCGATAAGCTGACAGAAATCCGGTTTTATTCTGCAGAGGGACCTGACGGGCTTGTTCTTTTCTGCTTGGACGATGGTGTTGGCATTCCGGGGAGTGAAAAAGATCGTATCTTTGATCGTGGTTTCGGCAGGCATAGCGGATTCGGCCTTTTCCTTGCACGCGAGATCCTTTCTATTACCGGCCTTACCATAATAGAAACGGGTGAACCGGGCAAAGGGGCACGATTTGAGATGCATATTCCAAAAGGGGCATACCGGCATATCCACCAGTAAATTATGGTATCATACCAGCGTCAGGCAATTAAATTCACCGTTACAGACATCTTTAAGTAAAAATATCGCCCAAGTTATTGAGCAATTGCGCTGCTATAGTGTAGTCCGGCCAATCATGCGAGCCTCTCACGCTCGCGACTGGGGTTCGAATCCCCATAGCAGCATCCGATTTTGACTGATTC